>CAMDMO010000013.1 GCA_945902255.1 Rickettsia typhi
ATCAGTAAAAGCTTATTCAATTGGCAAACATCGTCATATTGGTGAAATTGAGCAAGAGCTTGGTAAGGCTTCCAAATCAACAATTGAAATTGATTTTACTCCACATTTATTACCAATAAATCGCGGAATTATCTCAACAATTTATGCAAAAATTAATCCAAAATTTACTTTAGCGGATATTAAAAATTGTCTAAATACAAAATATGATGACGAGCCTTTTGTTAGAATCATTGATGGCGAGCCTAATATTAAAGATGTGATTGGAACAAATTTTTGCGTAATTAGCGCAAAACAAGCGCGCAGCAAAAATAAAGTCATTTTAGTTTCGGTGATTGATAATCTTTGCAAAGGGGCTTCTGGTCAAGCTGTGCAAAATATGAATATTGTTTTTGGTTTTGACGAAACTGAAGGTTTGGAACTTGCGCCAATTTTTCCTTAAAAAATAATGTCGACAATTTTCTCAACCATTACAGGAGTTGGCCAAGGCAGTGTTTTAGTAATTAGAATTTCAGGTTCAAAAACAATTGAAATCTTGCAAAAGCTTGGCTTTAAAGGTGAAATTATACATCAAAAAGCCTCGCTGCAAAAAATTATCGATCCAAAAACTAGTGAAATAATCGACGAATCACTGGTTACTTTTTTTAAATCTCCCAATAGTTTTACAGGGGAAGATGCTGCAGAAATCAGCATTCACGCCTCACATTTTATTCTAAAAAAAATCTTCGAAATTTTATCAGAATTTGAATCTGTAAGAATAGCCGAAGCAGGAGAGTTTTCTAAAAGAGCATTTTTAAATGGAAAAATTGACTTAGTGCAAGCTGAAGCAATTCCTGATTTAATTGCCTCTGAAACCGCTTCACAACATAAGCAAGCTCTTAGACAATTAGCGGGAAAATTGGGAGAAATTTATGAAAATTGGCGTGTGCGCTTAATTGAAATTTCAGCGATGTTAGAAGCTTATATTGATTTTCCCGATGAAGATTTGCCGCAAAATATTATTGATAGAGTTGAAGAAAATGTTAAAAAACTTTTAAGCGAAATTCAAAATCATTTAAATGATCAAAAAATTGGACAAAAAATTAAAGATGGTTTAAGCCTTGCAATTATTGGCGCCCCAAATGTTGGAAAATCTAGTTTAATTAATTTTTTAGCCAAAAGTGAAGTAGCAATTGTTTCAGAATTCGCCGGAACTACTCGCGATATTATTGAAATTAATTTATCAATTGCGGGAGTGCCTGTAAAAATCGCTGACACTGCGGGATTGCGCGAAACTAGTGACCAAATTGAAAAGGAAGGAATTCGTCGTGCTTTAAAAAAAGCCAAAGATGCTGATTTGAAGATTTTTGTTTTAGATGCGATGAATCCGCTAATTCGCAAAGAAGATGAAGAGTTGCTAGATGAAAATACGATTGTGGTTTTGAATAAGATTGATTTGGATGATGGTTTTCATGTTGACGATTCTCATTTTGTGACGGGGCTGATGAACCATATCAAAATCTCGCTTATCAATAAAACCAACACCGAAAACTTAATAAAAAAACTTGAGGAAAAAGTTTTGCAAATTGTTCCAAATAACAGTTCGCCACTAATTACTCAAGAGCGTTATCGCGTGGCACTTAAAAATTCTGTCGCAAATTTAGAAAATTTTTCTTTAAATAAAAATATCGAATTAGCCGCTGAAGATCTGCGTTTAACGGCTCGTGAAATTGGAAAAATTACCGGTAAAATTGATATTGAAAATATTTTAGATGTAATTTTTTCTCGCTTTTGTATTGGAAAATAAGTATAAACAATTATCGTAATTAAATAATTTTTTTAAAAACCCACTTATCATAATTTACTCGTGCCTTTTTTAGCGCTGCCACCAATTGGCACAATGACTTTAAATGTTTCGAATTTTATCTCCGCTCATCCCAGTTTAATTAATGATATTGCTGGGCATGCTTTGCAGCACGCGCTTTATAGCTATATGAGAGGCCGCAGAAGACCCGGATTAAGTCGCAGACAAATGAGAAAAACAGCAAATATGAAGCATAGATGGTTTGTGGATAATATAATAATGCATCATAGAAGATTACACGCAAAGAATCGTGAGCTTATTGTAAATCAAACTCGCGATCGGATGTTAGCGAAAAAAAATCAAATAAAAAAAGAATCACTACCGCTTAATCCAGTTTTAAGAAGAGAAGCTGAACAAAAAACAAGATGGCAAGATATGGCAAAAATAAAAGAGCGCTCAAATACCTTGCGTGGCAGAGTTGATGCTAGAAAATTACGCGCTAGAAGCAGATGGTTGAGTATTGCAGAGAATGTTAACTAAGTAGAAATAACGAGAGAGCGTTTTCTATAAACTATGCACTTAAGAATCATCCTTCGACAAGCTCAGGATGACATCAAGCCTTACTTCACTTAATTTTTAATCTTTCTCCATTTACCCAGCGCTGGGCGTGGTTTACTAACCGCACCCACACTTTCATGCCTATTTTAAGCATTGTATGAAGTATGAGGGCGGAGTTAAAAACTCCGCCCAGCTTGGAAAAAGGGGTCTGACCCCTTTTTAGATTAATCTCGATGATAAGGATGGCCTTCGATAATAGTTTGTGCGCGATATAGTTGTTCTGCCAAAATTGATCTTACCATCAAATGAGGAAAGGTCATAATTCCAAAAGCGATTTTTAATTGAGATTTTTTAATAATTTCTTCCGACAATCCATCTGCGCCACCAATTACAAAAGTTAAATCTGAATCTCCTTGCAAAGCAAAGTTAGAAATTAACTTAGCAAAATCTCTACTTTTATATTCTTTTCCATTTTCATCTAAAATAATTAATTTTGATTGAGGTCTTAAAGCCTTTAAAATTAAAGCCCCCTCACCTTTTTTTATTTCAGCAACAGAAAGATTTTGTGCATTTTTTAATTCCAATTCTCTAATTTCAATTTTCCATTTTAATCTTTTAATATAGCTTTCAAAAACTTGCTTATGCGGACTATTTTCAAATTTTCCGATTGAAATGATAGAAATTTTCATGAATTGCTTGAAATTGAAGTTTTAAGAATGATAACTGGGTTTTTATTCCATCATCATCCTTGGTGCGTCTAAGGATTATAAATATTAACACAATTTCTAAACCATATGGCAAAAATTGCAATCTATCCTGGAACATTTGATCCCATAACACTTGGTCATCTTGATATCATAAAAAGAGCTTCGAATCTTTTTGATCACTTGATTGTTGCGGTTGCGAAAGATAGTGCAAAAAATCCACTTTTTAATCTTGATGAAAGAATAAATTTAGTCTCTGAGGAAATAAAAAATTTAAATTTATCATCTCAAGTTTCAGTAGAAAAATTTGAAGGATTGTTAGTTGATTTTGCTAGTAAAAAAAATTCCAAAATAATTATTCGCGGTCTGCGCGCAGTATCTGATTTTGAATATGAATTTCAAATGTTTGGAATGAATTCAAAGCTTGATCCATCAATTAATACCATATTTCTTCCAGCCTCTGAAACTCATCATTTTATCGCTTCAAAATTAGTCAAAGAAATTGCTAAACTTGGTGGTAATATTTCAAAATTCGTATCACCAAATATTGTAGAAAAACTAAAACAAAAATTAGCTAATTAAGTGAAAAAACAAATTCGCGACGAAATTTTAATATTGTCTGATAATAGACCCGGAAATCTTTCTCAAAGCATTGGTCTTGCTCAAGAACTTGGTTTTGACTATAAAATTATCACTTTAACCTATAATTTTTTAGTATTCTTACCAAATTTTTTACTACAAAATTCTACAATTCACCTATCTTGTGAAAGTAAAAAATCTTTAAAAAATATTAACTATTTACCACATCTTATAATATCAACTGGCAGAAGGTCTGCGCCGGTTGCGCTTCATTTAAAAAAACAATCAAAAAATCAGTCAAAAATAATTCAAATTATGAATCCAAATTTGAGTTTAAAAAAATTTGATTTTGTAATTTTGCCACAACATGACGAGATAGAAAAAACAGCGTCAAATAATGTGATTACCACCATTGGATCATTAACAAAAATTAATGATAATATTATTAATGCTGAGAGCGATAAATTTTCTTCTTGGTTTTCTGATATAGATAATACCAAAATTGCTTTACTAGTTGGAGGATCTTCAAATAAAACAATTTTTACTAAAGAATCTGCAGAAAAATTGGCAAAACTTGCATCTAGAGTGACAAAAAATATGAATGCGACTTTATTAGTGTTAAATAGTCGAAGAACTAGTGATGAAATTACCGAAACTTTAAAATCTAACTTAAATTGTGATTTTAAGTTTTTTGATTGGAAAAATCTTGGTAGTGAAAATCCTTATTTAGCAATAATTAGCTATGCTGATTTTTTTATTATCACCGGAGATTCTGTATCAATGATTTCTGAATGCTGCTCTAGCGGAAAGCCAGTTTATATTTTTGATGATCAGGAAATTTCTTCACCAAAACATCATCAATTTCATCTTGATTTGTTTTTGAATAAATATGCAAAAAAGTTAGCGGTTAGCACTGAAAGATTACAAAATTTTCCGTCAAAAAAGTTGCAGGAAACGAAGAGGGTTGCTGGAATTATTAGAGGCGGGTTATGACGCAGCTTTGTATTTTTATGCGTAAGCCTTAGTTTATCCCGAGCCAAAACATAAACGCCAGTTTTGAGATGCGCACTCGGTCTAATTACCTGCTCTCAAGAGACGGTGTGAGTTGTCCATAATTTGCGTTATAAATTAGAAATTACATTACAGGATAATCACCAGATTTTAGTTGATTAAGTTTTTTAGTTTTTTACCATTAAAGTTTAGAATATTCTTCTTTTAAATATAAACCTTGGCAAAAGATCAACTAAACCAAATCTATAAAAATTACTTCACCAAAAATAACTTTGCGGTTTTTGGCAAGATATTTGCTTTGCTTTTATTTTTAACTCTATCCTCATCTTGCACTGATAGCGGATGTATTGACGCTGATGATTTTGGAGAATATGAATCACAAACACTTGAAGTTTTATCCAACGCTTCGCAAGATGCCTGCACTTATGACATAACTAAATCTATAGATGATAGCTCGCAAGGCTCAGGCATTAAAACTTGCTTAACCTCTGGAACTCCATCAGTAATCGATGAAAATGATGTCACTACTACAGCAAGTAGCGGCGGATGTAATGCGGCAGAATTTGCTGCAAGCGCAAAACTTCGAACTTTATGTGCTCAACAATGCGTTGAATCTTGCGTCTCACAATCATCTCAAAGTTCTGGCAATTCTGAGCCACGCTGGACATCAACCGATCAAAAAGTAGCTGGGAAAAATGTTGGAGTTACAATCAGACCCGGAGCTAAAGTTATTATTAGGGCAATTGGCTCGGTCACGCTAGGCGATACATTTAGCTATCCAAATATTTTCGTTGCCGCTAGCTCACCTATTCCAACCTCTTCTACCTCATCTTGGGGAAATTTATTCTTTGATGCTAAAGCCGGTCAAACTTTGAGTGTAGACTTTAGTGGCCAATGGAGTGATGGCACAAACACTTTTGGAAGTGGAAATGGAAGTATTACAAGCAACACTTATAATGGCGCAAGACGATTAGCTATCTATTTAATTCCTCACACATCAAATTATTCTTTTAATACAGCAACTGCGACTAGTGAACAAAGTGGAGCATCTGGCGCCCCTATTTGGCCAGATGCTGGCGCATGGTCTTGCACTTATACCGGAACAACCCCTTTAACTCAATCAACTTGCGGCAATACTACCAACGGATATGCTGGACTTGGATATGATGCCAGCCTTGACACGAATGGTGTTTTTCCAATTTCTTCAGCCTATAAATCTTCCGGTCTTGCTTATTATGGTGGAGCTATAAGGTGGCTGGGTGATGGATTGCAAGATAATACTTTTGATCCATTTACAAGTATAAGCTGCGCTAATAGCGGCTGCCCATCTAGCGCAATTTCGCTTATTCCTGCAAGTCAAGGAGCTTTAATAGGAGATGCTTCTGCGTCAAATATAACATTTACAAACAGTTACGATTACGCTTATAGAGTATCTTTCAGATCCTTGCTTAGTGGAGCTTGCGGAACTACAACAACTCCTTTGAGCATTTCCGTTCAAAGACAAGATAGCAGTGGCTCTAACATTGGAAGCGCCATCGCAGTTTCTGTCACCAATTCCTATAACACAACTCCAATAATCGAAGTTGAAAGTGGTCATAAAATTGTTATTACTAGTTTTAGCAATGCAACCCCTAGTGGAACTAATTGCGGTAAGTTAATTGGAATGAGATTTGGACAATATCATGACATAGAAGTTAAAACTTCAGGCATATTAAGTTTTGCAATGCTTGGTGGCAGCGGAGCTAGTGGATCATGCGCCTTAAAAGGAAGGATAATAAATCCAACTGGAAGTCATACAGATATCTCAAGTGGTTTTACCGCAGATTTTTACGAATATCACGATTTTGGAGTTTCGCAATCATCTGATTCTCCAGCCCTTACAGATCCTTTAAGCACAATATCTCTAACTGCAAGCACCTCAACTAAAAGCTGGTCTGGAGAAGTTTTTGTTAGAAAAGGACAAAAGATACGCTTTGCACCCGAAAGTTGGAATGGAACTTGGGTAGCTGCTACGGGTCTAAATAGACAGTGCGGCGTTGGAGCAGTAATGAAAATATTGCCTCGTCCCGCTTTATTATGCCGAGGAAGAACTAGTGACTATGTATCAAATCCCGATTGTATTATTGACACAAACACAACTACAGGGGCTATCACAGGATGTCAGGCATCAACCACTCAATGTAATGATTCATCTACCACTAGCACTTACTGCCCTATAACAGATTGTCAAAATGCAATAACTAGTTGCGTTGCTGGAACCGCTCCAACTTATACAAAAACTGGTTGCGTACTTGGATCACTTAATAATAGCGGAACAAATTGCCCACTTAACGCGAGCCCTCCACCAAGCCCAGCTCCAAGTTACACTACAACAACTTGCACAGCCTGCTCAAATGCCGCTAAAGCCAAAGCTTTATTACCAGCAAAAGTATTACAAGCAGACATGGATCAATGTTATGATCTAGAAAATTACACCGGCAAAGTAGCTAATATCCCATCTGCAGCCGGCTTTACCACAACTCAATTAGATGCATCAAACGCAACCACTTATAAGGCAAAGGGAGCTATAAAATTATCCAACTTTAATGGTGAATATGGAAATTTTGATGGATTTTATTACAATACAACAGATGTAAAAACTGATGTAGTGGGATCAAATACCAACAAAGTATATAGCAGCAAACTAACTCTTACATTCCCTAAGGCCGGCAGAGTTAGATTTATGGTTTTATCTGGAAATAATTTTCTAAATTTATCGACTAAATATTCTGGTAATACAGCTGCCGGAGCCGCTTATACAGGCCTAAATGGTATGAAAATAAGCACTTCTGGAATGCTTGAATTTAACAATGGCACTTGGCTGCAAGCAAGACTATGTAAAGAAACCAGCACCACTTCAGTAGTTTGTAAAAATAATGCACCAGTTTCTCTTAATGGCACGCCTAAAATCATAGATATTACCGCACCAGCTTCACCATCTGACTCTCCAACAATTACCAGCCCTTATTCACTTGATAGCGTTGGTAACCTTATTCGAAGATCTGGAGCTGTTTATAGCAGCGGCGCTACCAATGATTGCACTATTGATAATAGCGGAATCTCTACCACCACTGGCTCTAATTATTATTGCCACAAATATGATTATTACACACCGGCAGAAATGAAGGCTGCCAAAACAGCCGCTGGCGTCACAATTGATACTGATGCGGTCAATGCTGACATTGCCTTACTAAGAATTTCATTTAAAATTCTTGATCCAGAAACCGGAAATTGCTCAACAGCAGGAAATGGAACAAATGATGGGGTAAAAACCGTAAACCCAATATATAAAAATGATTGCAACACTTCTAATCCAACAGATTCAGAAGCTGTTCCTAAAAATGGCTACACGGTAGTTACTCAAACTACTTGCGCCTCCGGTTCCGCTGGAAGAAATGATACAACCGGAAAATGTCCAGTTGTAACCTGCTCATCAAATACTGGCAACGACACAGCAACCTGCTCAAGCACTGAGTCACCTTCTCTTACACCAAGTCCATCAACTAACACGGTTTGTCATAAAAAATATTATTGCGCCAATAAATATTCTAATAATAGCGGTAAATATTATGTTGCCGTTAAAGTAAAAAGCCCAGTTTCTGGAAAAGTTTCTAGCATCATCGGACAAGTAATAACGCCAATAATTGAGGTAATGGATGGTAAGCAAGATGGATCAACAGTTGGTCAAGCAGAAAGAATCTATAAGTTATTAATTTCTGACCCTAGATATAAAGCAATTCTTACCGTCTCTTTAATTTTAATGTTTAGCTTCTATGGCTTTGGTTATTTAATGGGAGTCAGTGAATTAAACCATTCGGAGCTTTTAAACCGCATCATAAAAATTGGTCTAATTTATTTATTTGTTGGGGAAGCTGGATGGTATTGGTTTGACAGATTTGTAGTTAAGTTATTCAAAAATAGTACCGACTATTTATCATTCATGATGGCCTCATCATTTGACAACTCAACAGCATTATCAAATGCAATTGCTGGCGGAAATTATTACGATAAATCAATTTTATTTAGCGGAGTAGATAATGTTTTCGGCATGTTCTTCTCTCAAGCGGTACAAAATAAAATTGGCGCACTATTGTTCGCAAGTATTTTTGGATGGGCATATTTACTCATAATCTATAATAGCTTCATGCTTTATGTTTATGCAGTTTCAAACGCGGTTCTGCTTTATCTAACGGCTCAAGTATTTATCTCCATTTTATTTACTCTTGGCCCAATCTTCTTTGTCTTTACTTTATTTTCGCAAACTAAGGAAATGTTTGATAATTGGCTCAAGCAGCTAATTGGCTTCTCTCTGCAACAAATTTTCTTATTAACAACACTCGCCTTCTTTAACATGTTAATGTATGAGGTAATTAAATTATCTCTGGGATATAAAATATGTTGGGACGATGTTTGGACAATTAACATCATAACCCGAATCACATTAATGTCTTTTTGGACTATCGCTTCACTTCCACCCAGAACTAACGCTCAATCCGAAGTTGGAAATATAGGAAACCCTGAGGGAATTCCTTCTTTATTCTCAATTTTATTCATTTGGGTAATTGCTTCATTAATGAATAAATTTATTGGATTCATGACTGATTTAGCCTCTTCTATCAGTGGTGGTCTTTCAGCTAGCAGCCTTGGAAGCGGCTTAAAAGAAGCTGTTGGTAATCTACAAAAATTCGCCGCTAAAAGAGCTGGAGAAGCTTGGAAGGCTACTGGCGGTCAGGTTGCTCAGAGATTGGATAAAGCATTGTTTGATTCTGGCGAATTAGCAGACAAAGAGCATAAAGAGAAGAAGATGCAAGCTACTAAAGACAATAATAATAGATCAGCTTTAACCAAAGCTGGTAAAGAATCTATGAATAAATATAAAAGAGAAAATGCTTCTGCTTTATCTAAAATGACTCAAGATGAGCAAAAAAAGGCACTTACAAAAGCAAGAGACGCTGGAATTTCTAAAGAAGGAGAAAAGCGCGGTTTAGGTAAGGAAGAAATAGAAAGATTAAAAAATCAAAAAGGTCTTAACACTGCTGGAGAGCATAATTTAATTAAAAATGCTTTTACGCTTGCAAAACAAGCAACAACATCTGGTGGCAGCTTAAGAAATTCCATGAATGAAAAGCATGAGAAAAGTGATGGCACTAAATTCAGTCAGAAAGAAGCTAAGCAAGCAATGAAAACAATGAGCAAATCAGAAAGAGATGATTTTGTTAAAAGCGCTTCAAAAGGTGGGGTTAAAATTGAAAAAGGTAATTTTGATAAACTTAAAGACGCAGCAAAAAGTGCAACCGGAATTAAAGAAGGCGATGGAGCGCTTAAATCAGCAGCCAAAATTGCTGTTGCTCCACTATCAGCTCCTGTAAGAGCAGCAGTATCAGCAATAAAATCAAAAGCAGAAAAAATGAAAGCTTTTAATAAAGCCGCTGATGAACTGAGAAAGGATGGTACAATATCTAATATGACAAAAGGATTTGGACGCTTTAGAAAAGATAGTGAATTAAAACAAATTCACGAGAGAGTTGCAAAAAATGAGGCGGCAAAAAATGTTGATGTAGTTAAAAATACCGCTGGCTCTGTAGCTGCATTAGCGCAACAAAACAGAACTCAAACTTCCCTAGAAGATGGCAAAGAAACTTCTACCACTAGAGCAAAAGGAACTCTAGCAGCAGCAATTCTTGGCTCTGAAAAAAGCAGCCCTCTAGAATCTTTCAAAGAAAGGGGAAGCTTGCAAGAGTCCATTGCTGCATCTGGAGCTGCAAAAGAAGGTTTGGCAGAGCAATTTACTTCTCAATATAAAGCAGCTGAAAAAGTTGCAAACAGTAAAAATGAAGCAAAAAATAAAGCTTTCGCCGAACTTGCAAAAGTTGAAGAAACTTTAAAACCAATGGAAGAAGCAAGACAGAAACATCTTGCAGCCTCTATTGACCCAACAAAATCAAAAACAGAAAGAGAGCAATCTAAAAAAGAGGCTGACAAAATAGTTTCAAGTGAAGATTACGTTAAAGCTAAAACCCAAGCACAACAAATTGGTGTTGCAGCAAGACAGTTAAGAGAGGAAGAAGGTGATGCACTGAAAAAAATGGATAGAATTGAATCTATGGCAAAAGCAGAAGGTATAGATGCGAAGAAACCAGCTGCAGAAGCTATTATAGATCGCAAAGCAGCTCCAAAAGCTTCCATTGCCGGAACTGATGCCGATCCTTATAAAAAACTTGCAGAAGGAAAAAAACCTGATTCGGATGCACCTGTTGCAAGAACTGATAACTCAGGAAAAAAACTAGATCCTTATCAAGAATTAGAAAAAAAACACAAGCAAGAAAAAGAGGTTTTTGAAGGAGTTAGTGCTGGAGCTGGCTCAGAAGCGAAAAAAGCAAAATATGATCCTTATACCGAAGAATCTGCCAAACAAAGAGAAAGCGCTAAAGCAGCTTTTGAAGGAGCAACCGCTTCAGGTCCTGCAGCGCATGATCCTTACGCTATACCAGCTACTACCTCATCAGCACCAGCTCAATCTTCTGCTGCCAGCCCTTCAGCAACCCCACCTGTTGGATCCTCCGCTGCTGCAGCCGCTTCTGTTGCAGCCCCTACTGGATCTGGTGATAGTAAAACTGCTGCTGCATCCACATCTGGATCTGGCGGCGCCACTGTGGTTAATCCAGCCTCTGGATCTACCAAAAAACAGAGATTTGAATACCCTCCTCAACGACCACGGGGCGGAGATGCAGCTGCCGCTGCAACTGCAGCAGCTAGCGCTAAAAAACCAAAAGGTGGAGCAGCAGCTTCCGGATCTGGTAGTGGTGGCGATAAATCTGGATCTAAAGTTGGTAGCGCAGCCCCAGGCGGTAAAGCTGGTGATGCAGCAGATCAAGGCGGTCCTAGAGAGTATAGAGATGAAAGCGCGGCAAGAACTCATGCGGCAGATGAAGATGCCACCCCGCCAAAAGATCAAGAAGATGACTTAGACTCAACTAAAGCTCAAAGAAGCGAAGAAGATTCTAGAGATGGTGGCGAAGATGCTAATAGCGGCAAAAAAGGTGGTGATGACGAAAGAGAAGAAGGAAGAGATGATGACGGAGAAAGCGGCGAAGGCGGAGGCGAAAAAGATGATGATAGTAGCGCTGAAAGAGAAGATGATGATAGAGGCTTTGATGAAGATGATGATTTAGATTTTGATGATGATGGAGAAGATGAAGGTGATTTTGATGACGAAGCTGGAGAAGAAGGCGCTGGTAAAAAAGAAGGCGGAGAAGAAGGTGATGATGGCGATAAAGACAAGCCATAAACTTAAGCCATCACAAAATATATCAAGGTGACAATATATATAACACTAAAATAATCCTTGAGTTGGGTGGAGTTTACAACTCCGCCCAAATATTCATACCAAATTTAAGCAAATATAGATTGTGATTTTTTGCATGAACATAAAAAAGTCAGGCTACTTTTCGCAACTCATCAATTTGTAGCCACATCCATCGCATCACACAACCCCATAGCATATAAAACCAATTCGATCCGCCAGCTATCATCACCCTTGTAAAATCTAATTAATTTTAGCTCGACTCCAAAAATGTAAAATTCTTTCTTAAATTATTACCCTCGCCTTTCTCTTGGGTTGTCACTCTATACTTTTTTTGAAGCTTTACCCGCCACCACCTCTTGCTATTATTTAGTTCTTTTTCAAGTACCACCTTTTATTAACGCCAATTCGTCGATAAGAAATTTACCAACCCCCGTCATCATTGATGCGAAGCGTCGAGGATCTCATGAATTTACACTTCCGTGCAAAACTCATGAGATTCTCGTCTCTTTCAAGTCAAGAATGATGCGGGTTAGTAAATTCCTTATCGGCGAATTGGTGCTTGAAACAGAATTGTAGTTAATACTCAATAAATAGCATGGGTGGTAATTTGAAAAAGAATATAATGTTTTTTTGGAATCAAAAAAAATGGAGATCAAGCTAATTTTTTAATTACACTATTTTTATTTTCCCAATTAAACTATTTTCAAAAAATATCATTAATAAATAAAAAAATATCCGGCGATTTAAATTCTGATAAATCTTTTTTTAAAAAAATATATCATATTAAACTGCCAACAATTTAAAAAATAAATCCCGATGTCCCAAGTAAAAGACAATTGATATTCTTTCGATGCCATGCTGAGCTTGTCGAAGCATGATGGTTGCACTCGGAGTTTAAGAGGCATGAAATCGAAAAGAACTTTTTATCAATAACCAACCGGAACATTGGAAAATAAATTCACAACTCACTTAAAAAAATTTCAAATGCATCAAAAAAATCACATGTCATTACAAGAACATTTTTCTGAATTTAGAAAAAGAATTATTTTTTCTACAATTTTTTTTATAATTATTTTTTGTATTTGTTATTTTTTTTCAGAAAAAATTTATGAATTTTTGTTACAACCATTCATTGATATTTCTAGTAATAATCAAAATCGTAAATTGATCTACACCAGTCCCACAGAAGCCTTCGTGACCTATCTAAAACTTTCTCTTACATCGTCATTATTTTTTTCTTTTCCAATTTTTATTGCAGAGACTTATCTTTTCTTATCACCAGCTTTGTATAAAAATGAGAAAAAAAATATTTTATTAACTTTTTTTTTCGCACCAATTTTATTTTTATGCGGAGCAACTTTAGGATATTATTTTGTTTTACCTCTTGCACTTCAATTCTTCGCGAGCTTTGAAACTCAAGGCTTTGCAGCTGCACCATTTTTTTCAATTCAATTAGAAATTCGAATTAGTGAATATTTAAATTTTGTAACGAGCTTACTTTTTGCATTTGGAATTGCATTTGAGTTACCATTGTTGTTGCTTTTTTTAATTCAATTTGGTTTTTTATCTATCAATGATTTGAGATCGAAGCGAAAATATTGGATTGTGGTTATTTTTATAATCTCCGCGATCCTTACTCCGCCTGATGTCTTAAGCCAGATAAGTTTAGCAATTCCGATGATTTTATTATTTGAAATTGCTATTCTTGTTAGTAATTATCTTAATAACAAAAAATAAAAAATTTTTATGGCAACTAAAAAAGCTCCAGTAAAAAAAGCTCCAGCTAAAAAAGCTCCAGCTAAAAAAGTAGTAAAAAAAGCTGCTCCAGCTAAAAAAGTAGTAAAAAAAGCTGCTCCAAAAAAAGTAGTTAAAAAAGCTGTTGCAAAAAAGAAGTAGTAAAAAACCTAAAAAGTAAAAAAGGGCGTGATCTAAATTAAGATCACGCCTTTTTTGTTTTTATTAAAAAATAGAAATTAAAACTTAAGAGATCACCTTATCAACAGAAGTGCTAAAAGCTTGTTTAACCATCACCTTAACCGGAGATCTAGTTGGGGTTCTGGAATTATTTTCAACATTCACTATATCACATAAAATATCTAAAGAAACTCCACCATCATAAACCATGGATATTGCATAGGTTTTTTTATCCAAATTTTCAATCATTTTGCGATTAATAATTCTATAACCACCTGAGGCAAGGGTTCCTCTTGAAAATTTAAAAAGACGATTAAGAAGCTTTACATATTTATTAATTTTGGAATTTTTATTAGAAGGAATAGTTCCTGTCATTATTTCTGCATCACTTGCTTGAAGCAAAAATTCAAAAATTAACTCCGCAATTTCAGCAGTTTCTTCTTCGATTTTCTTAAATACTTCACTAATTAAATTTAAATTTTCAACAGCAACTAATGCTTCAGGAGAGCCAGATGGCACAGCATAACTCTGTTTTTTAGTTTCTTCTATTGAATTAAAAACCTTACCATCACTATTGTCAGATTTTTTTTTCTCCACAGGCTTATTATCTTTCTTGGCATTATTAGCAGCGCCTTTACTTTTTTTAATATTTTTATTACTCATAATTAAATAAATTTTTTTAATAAATTAGCGATATCAAGAAAAATAGGATTTTGTGAATCAAGCCTTGAATGAACAAAATTAAGCACTCTTGGCAATAAATCTAAATATTGTTTTTTGCCATCTCTCATTGCAAGACGAGAAAAAATTCCAACAATTTTTATATTTCTTTGCAATGATAAAATTTCATAATCTGCGATGAATTGGAATTTATCGCAACCAGATTTTTCTAAATAATAGTTAAATAAAACTTGGCGATTTTCTTCATTTAAATCTCTTCTAGCATCTTCAAGCAAAGAAACTAGATCATAGGCTTTAGAACCAATTAAAGCGTCTTGAAAGTCAAGCAAACCAACTTGATGGAAAGATTTTCTATTTGGCAAGGTCATTAAATTATCTGCATGAAAATCTCTTAATACCACGACTTGATTTTCCTTACTAAGCATATCAAAAAGCTTAAACCATAAAGATTTAAAAAAAGCTTTTTGCTCAAGAGTAATATTTTTATTTTGTAGCGGCAAATACCAATCAATCAATAACATCACTTCGCGAAAAAGCACTGCGTTATTATAAGCTGGAAGCTCTTGCATATTTTTTATTTTATGCAATTCAACCAAGCTATCGCAGGCTTTTTTATATAGATCTAATTCTAATATTTTTTTCTTTTCATTTTCAACATTCGCAAGAACCCTTCCGTAAGTAGCATCACCAAAATCTTCCAATAAAATAAAACCCAAACTTTCATCAATTAAAAAAATTTCTGGCGCAGAAAAATTATTTTCAAATAGCCATTTATCAATTTTTATGAAAGGAATAATATCTTCATATTGAGGAGGTGCAAACATTAAAATATAGGTTTTTGCTATATTTTTTTCGTTATAAAATATTCTGTAATAAGAGCGAAAAGAAGCGTCTCCAGCAACTTTTTTGATTTCGTAATTTTGAATTCCCGCCTTTAAAAGAAACTCTCTTGCCTTGATTTCATCTAATTGAAACATGATATTTTTCTTAAAAATCTAATTTGGAATACCATTCTGGTGGAGCGATATTTGGAATTCTATCTTTTAAAACTTCGCTAAAAATTTTATGAGATTTAATTAAGCTATACCAATCTTTCGCTGGCAAGTAGTGTTGCCAGTTGATATCGCCAAAATAATCTAAAACTGAAAGCTGGGCTGCCGCAGCAAAATCAGCAACGGTAATATGTTCTCCCGCTAAATATTTTCTAGTTTCTAAAAGATATTCAATATAGCTTAAATGAATATTTAAATTTCTGCGAGCGATGCGAAGAATTTCTGAATTTGGCGAATAAGCACCAGGTAAATAGCGGTTAAAATAGCGCTCATTTAGAGAATGCTTACTAACTTCATGATAAAACTTTTCATCAAACCAATGTTGAATGCGACGCACTTCTGCACGCTTAACAATAGAATCTCCCAAAAAACTTTTGTTTTCTTTATGCTTCTCTTCGATATATTCAATAATTACCGAACTATTGCAAACTGCGATAGCATCAGCATTATCAAAAAGAACTGGCAATGTTCCATCTGGATTCATTGCAATAAATTCTTTTCTTCTTTCCCAAAAATTTTCTTGAATCAACTCAAAGCCAATTTCTTTTGCCGCCAAATGTATTCTCACTTTGCGCGAAAATGGACAAATTGGATGATAATAAAGTCTATACATTTTAGAATGAGGATTGATTTTAAAATAATTGCTTAAGCAAAAAACAACATTTTATATAAAAAAACAATGACAAAAAGAATAGCTTTAATTGATGGATATGGCTTTATATTTCGCGCTTATCACTCTCTTCCGCCTTTAAGTCGTAATGATGGCGTGCCTGTTGGAGCGGTTTATGGCTTTACCAATATGCTAATTAAATTGCTTGCTGGCTTAGATGTTAGTCATGTTGCGGTAGTTTTTGACTCTGGCTCTAAAACTTTTCGTAATGAGATTTACCCAAAATATAAAGCTAATCGCCCACCCTGCCCTGAAGATTTAATTCCACAATTTGCAATTGCTCGTGAAGCGGTTGAATCGCTTAATTTAATTACTTTAGAAAAAGTTGGTTTTGAAGCTGATGATATTATTGCCACAATCGCCGTTCAAGCTGAAAAAATAGATAGCGATATTTTAATTGTTTCTTCCGATAAAGATTTGATGCAATTGATTAATGGTCGAGTTTCGATGTATGACGCAATGAAAAATAAAATCATTAATTCCAATGAAGTGAAAGAAAAATTTTTCGTTGAACCAGAAAAAGTTTTAGATGTTTTAGCTCTTATGGGAGACGCTTCAGATAATATTCCAGGAGTAAGGGGAATTGGCCCAAAAACTGCCGCAGAATTAATTAATCAATTTGGAAATTTAGAAAATATTTTTGCTAATTTAAGCCAAATTAAACAAGATAAAAGAAGGCAGCTTTTAGAAGATGGGGTTGAGAATGCTAGATTATCTAAGGTTTTAGCATCTTTAAAAGAAGATGTTGAGCTAGGAATTTCAATTGAAGATTTAAAAATTAAACCACTTGATCCACATAAATTAATTTCTTTTTTGGAGAAACAAGGATTTAGATCTCTAATAACACGCGTAAGAAAAGAATTTAATATAGTAGAAGAGATAAATGGTGGCGATGTAGCTGTAAAAAATGATAACAAGGCAGAAAGCGCTAATATCGATTCTTATGATAAGATTGCTAAAATTGAAATAGATTCAAAAGAGGTGATTGAAAATATTTATAATGAAGCAAAAAACTCTGGATTGGTGACAATTGATTATTTAGCGGAAAATAATCAATTGCAATTTCTTACAATTTCTAGTTGCGGAATTAGTGATTCTTTGAAAAAAGTTTTTTATTTTGAACCAAAAAATTTGACACAAAATAAAATAGAAAATCATCAAGTTGATTTGTTTAACTTTGATTCAAATCTAGAGGAAGGGCATCTCAAATCTGAAGGAATCAATTTCTCAGCGCCCAAGAATGACTATATTGAAGACCTTCTAACAAAAATTCTAAAAGATAATTCGATTAAAAAAAATTTTTTCGACGCTAAGAATTTTTTAAAAATCGCCTTAAAAAACTTTTCCGATAAAGATTTAATCGACGGCTCTTACGATGATTTATCTCTAATTAATCACTTACTAAACTCATCAATTAAAAATGATTTTCGTGAATTAATTAATATCAATCTTGATGAAAATTTAGAAGAAAAAGGTTTTGATAAGATCTTTGCAGAACTTGATAAAAAAAATCACGGCAAAAATTTTGATTTAGAAATTTTTTTAGATCAAAAAAAGAAAATAGATTTTTTTGCTTTTAGAAATTTTTCTTTACTGCAGCTATATAAAATTCTTTCCCCAAAAATTGCTGAGTTAAAATTAAATTTTACTTACCTAACCTTCGAAAGACCTCTATTGCCAGTTCTAGCGCAAATGGAAATTGATGGCATAAAAATTGATGCAATAAAATTACAAAATTTATCACAAGAATTTTCTGCTAAAATTCAAACTCTCACCAAGGAAATTTATCAAATTACTGGCGAAGAATTTAACATCGCTTCAACTCAACAATTAAGCAAAGTTTTATTCGAAAAACTCGGCTTAGATTCTTCAAAAAAATCTAAAAAAACTGGAGCACTTTCTACTAAATCAAGTGTGCTTGAAGAACTTGAAGAAGATGGTCATGAAATTGCGCGAAAAATTTTAGAATTTAGAAAATTTTCTAAATTAAAAAATACTTATACCGATGCCTTACCTAAGGAAATAAATTCAATTACCAAAAGAATACATTCACATTTTTCAACCACCTCAACCATTACAGGGCGCTTTAATTCCAGTAATCCAAATCTGCAAAATATTCCAATTAAAAGTATTGAGGGGCAAAAAATTCGCCAAGCTTTTATTGCTGAAAAAAATCATGTTTTAATTTCTGCAGATTATTCTCAAATCGAATTGCGCGTAATTGCTCATGTAGCAAAAATTGATAATTTGATCAAGGCTTTTAAAGATGGAAAAGATATTCATCGCATTACCGCAAGCCAAGTATTTGGAATTCCTGAAGAAGAGATTGATGATGAAACTCGCTCTAAAGCCAAGGCAATTAATTTTGGAATTATTTATGGCATCAGCGCATTTGGACTTGCAAAACAGCTGAATATCTCGCGTCAAGAAGCGGCAATTTATATCAAATCTTACTTAGAAGCCTATCCGGGAATTGATATTTACATGAAAAATTATATACAGCTAGCTCGCCAATTTGGTTATGTTACAACAATTTCTGGTCGAAAATGTTTTATTCATGACATTAATAATAAAAATCCAATGATAAGGGCGGAAGCAGAAAGATTGGCTATTAACGCGCCCATTCAAGGAAGTGCAGCTGATATTATAAAAAAAGCGATGATCAATTTAAGTAAAAAATTTCGAGCAGAAAAACTACACTCAAAAATTATTTTACAAATTCATGATGAGCTGATTATTGAATCGCCAGAAAGTGAAGTTGAGTTGGTAGAAAAAATTTTAAAATCAGAAATGGAAAATGCGGTAATGCTAGATGTGCCGCTTAGAGTTGATGTAAAATCTGGAAGTAGTTGGAGATAGTTTGTTTGGCGCAAGACAAAGGAGGTGCACCTTATATTTTTTATATGCAAGCCCCAACAATCTCCCTCAACTTATTTTCTAAAGACTTGTAGGAAAATTTTTCCTTTAATTTTTTAAAGGAATTTTTAATCATTTCATCAACTAATTCAGGGTTTTCAATCGCCTCAATTATTGCAACAGAAATTCTTTTATCACTATCTTCAAGCGGCTCCAAACATACAACAAAGGCATCAACCCCGTTACTTAAAATTTCCTTCGGACCATCAGCATCAGTTGAAATAATTGGCTTGCGATATTTCATCGCTTCAAGCAACACCAAACCAAAAGTTTCTCTTTGTGAAGGCATTAAAAAAATATCAATCGATTCAAAAAACTCTTTTTTATTTTTTATCCAACCACAAAATTCAACCCTATCTTCTAAATTTAATTCTCTAACTAAGCTACGCAAATAAGCCTCACGAGAACCAGAGCCCGCAATTTTAAGACGAAAATTTTTTTCATATAAACTTTCTAAATTTTTGATTGCCCTTATCGCATAACGAAAACCTTTTGCCTTATCTAGGCGACCAATTACACCAATAATAATTTCTTCTTTTTCTTTTAAATTAATTTTTGGCGCAATTTCAATAGCGTCACTCAAATCAATTGCGTTATGAACCACAAAACTTTTATCTTCTTTTT
>CAMDMO010000014.1 GCA_945902255.1 Rickettsia typhi
ATATCCATTTTACTATAAAAAAATCGATGAAAGAAGATTTGATTGCGGAAATGTTTTAGGATATTTAGAAGCTAATATTGCCTTCGCAATGGAAAATGAAAAAATTGCTGGTGATGTTAAGCGGATTTTAAAAAAATATATTAGTTAAATATAAAAAGGGGTCAGACCCCTTTCAAGCAAAAGGGGTCTGACCCCTTTTTAATTTTTTAAATTTAAAAACCATGAAAAATAAAACAGCTATAGTATTTCCAGGTCAAGGTTCGCAAGCGGTTGGAATGGGAAAAGATCTTTACGAAAAATTTGCTTCAGCGCGTGAAGTTTTTAAAACTATCGACGATATTTTGTCAGTTAATTTATCGAAAATAATGTTTGAAGGTCCTGCGGAAGAATTAACTAAAACAGATAATACTCAACCAGCTTTAATGGCGGTTTCAATTGCTTTGACAACTGTTCTTGAAAAAGAATTCGGTAAAAAAGTTGAAGATATTTGCGCTCTAGTGGCGGGGCATTCTTTGGGTGAATATTCAGCTCTATGTGCTGCTAAATCAATTAGTTTAGAACAAACTGCAAAATTGCTGCAAATTAGAGGAAAAGCAATGGCTAAATGTGGTGAAAAAAGCGAAGGAGCGATGGCGGCAATTCTTGGGGTTGAAATTGAAGTTGCTCAAGAAATTGCTAAAGAAGCTGCTGGAGACAATGATATTTGCCAAGTTGCCAATGATAATTCAGTTGGACAAATAGTTATCAGTGGCTCTAAATCTGCGATAAATCGCGCTTTAGAAATTGCTAAAGCTAAAGGAGCGAAACGCGCAATTGCTCTGCCAGTTAGCGGCGCTTTTCATTCATCTTTAATGCTAGATGCACAAAATGAAATGAAGGTTGCCTTAACTAGTGCTGATATTAAATCGCCATCAGTTCCAGTTGTTGCAAATGTTAGTGCTAATATAGTTACCGATCCTAATCAAATTCGCGATTTATTAACTAGACAAATTACTGGCTCAGTTAGATGGCGCGAGAGCATGTTATTCATGCAATCTTATGGAATTGAAGAAATTATAGAAATTGGCTCTGGTAAGGTTTTAGCCGGTTTAGTTGGCAGAACTTGCCCAAATATGAAGTCGAAATCAATCCAAAACGTTGCCGATATTGAGGCTTTTACTGGTTCTTAGAAGTTATACCATTTCCACTAATGGTGGTATTATTTAATGGAAATGGTATTATTTATCATCTTTTTTGATACATTTTGTAATATAATGAAAAATGATGTACCATTTTTAATTTGGCAGTCTAATCTCGCTTTTGACATTCGCTGTTATCAACTATTGCAGTAAGAAATAATATTTTTTATTGATGTTTTTTGATTTTGATCCTTTTTGGTCGCGGCGCTAGTGTGAAAAAGAAAAATAAAAGTTTATCTTTTGTTAGTTTTTTTTACAGATGTTGAATTTCAATTTAATACAATCAAGTTAATGTCAAATTTAGTAACAGGTAAAGTAAAGTGGTTTAATGATGAAAAGGGTTTTGGATTCATTGAGCAAGAAGGTGGCAAAGATGTATTCGTACATCATAGCGTTATTAATAGCAGCGGTCGCAGAACATTGCGCGAAGGTCAAAAAGTGACCATGGAAGTTGTGGATGGAAAAAAAGGTCCACAAGCCGAAAATGTTACTCCTATAGATTAGTTCTATTAGCTTATACTGTGGGGAGACGCGATGAATCGCGTCTCTACTCACCTCTTTCCTTTTTATTTGCAAGCGTCACTATGCTTGTGATCATGATGATGTTGATAAATTCCAAGTGCACTTCTATTTCCAAATAAAGATAAATATTCCGGATGCTGGTTAATTGATTCTGGCGTGCCATGACAGCAAATATGACGATTCACACAAAATACTAAATCGGTTTTTTGCATTACCATATGAAGATCGTGAGAAATCAATAAAATTGCACAATTATTATCCTTCCTTATCTCATCAATAATTTGATAAAATTCTTCTATAGCAGATACATCCATATATTGAGTTGGTTCATCCAATACCAATAAATCAGGTTTATTTATTATTGAGTGTAGAAATAAAATTTTCTGCAATTGTCCACCAGATAAATCGTGAATTTGTTTATCGAGAATTTTTGCTATATCTAGCCTTAAAGCCAAATCTTGCAAAGGTTGATCTAGATCTTTTTTTGCGCTCGAAATTAATAAGAAATCTTTCGCACTTAGTGGAATTGTTTTATCAATTTCGATTTTTTGTGGCATATAGCCAATTTTTATTTTTGAATCTATAATTAAATTTCCTTTAGTGGGTTTTAAAAGTCGCAATAAAATTCGGGCTATTGAAGTTTTTCCACCGCCATTGGGGCCTATAAGAGTAGTAACTTCGCCTTTTTTTAATTCAAGATTTATATCGCTCAATATTGTCTGGCGATTTATGGTTAGGCTAATATTATTTAGGCGCGCTATCATTTTAAAATTGATTTATGAAATTTGTAAAAATTCTCTCTCTGTTTTTAATATCTGTTATTTTTATCAGGTCACATAGTTTGGCGCAAGATGTAAATTCTCAAGAGCCCATCATTATCGTTGCATCAATAAATCCAATTTACCAAATTCTTTTAGCAATTACTGAAGATAAAAAAAATACTATTCTAATTATTAATCCCCGTTTTTCTGAGCATGGATATCAATTAAAAAAATCTGACGCTGGTTTTTTTTCAAAAGCAAATTTGATTTTTTATATAGATGATTCTTTGGAAATCAATTTTTATAAATTAATTAAAAATTTTAAAGCGGAATCTCACGCTTATAAGCTTTCAAGCATTGAAGATTTAACTATTTTACAAAGAAGAGGAAGAATAAAAGAGCGCGATATGCATATTTGGTTAAATCCAGAAAATGCAATAAAAATTGCTCAATTTATGACGCTAAAAATTTCTGAACTTGATCCAAAAAATGCAAAGAAATATCAAAAAAATCTTTTAAAATTTCAAAATACAACTTTAAAAACTATAAAAATAATTAATAAAGAAGCGCTAAAAATAAAAGATAAAAAATATATTTTTTACCATGATGGTTATCAATATTTTGAAAATTATTTTGCTATAAAACCAGTGAAGGTTATTTCTTACGACCACTTTCATGACCTTACTTTACAAGATGTTAGAGAGATGGATATGATTATGGATAAAGGTGAAGTGAAATGTATTTTTGGTGAGCCACAAGATGAAAAAAATTCGGCAATAAAACTATCGCAAAATTATCGAATTAAATTTTCGATTTTAGATTTGATTGGCTCGAAAGAGAACTATGGCAGTAAGGTTGACGGATATAATACATTATTGCGTAATATGGCGAATGATATTGTGGGATGTGTGTTATAATACCAAATCCTATCTATAGCATACTACGCTAATCTTGCATATTTCTAGCAAAGAAGTTTTGAGGGAAAATGCTGCAAATAATATAAGCCCTATCAAGCGATACAGCATTACTCTTTGAGCGCCGGCGTCATCCTTGAAGCGCAGCTTCGAGGATCTCATGAGTTACAAACTCATTGTAGCAAAACTCATGAGATCCTCGGCTCTGCGAGTCAAGGATGAAGAGTTTTGAAGGTTTTTTTATTCCAAATTAGCGTTTTGAGAAAATTTTTATCAAAAATTCGAAGTTAGAAATATGTAAGATTAGCTTATTATTATGCTATATAATGAGACATTTAGACCTAACGCTGGGCTGGGTTTGTAACCCAGTTCGCCTATTCATGCCATAATTTCTATTAACCCTTGATTTTATGAAATATGTGGGCGCGGTTGCAAACCACGCCCAGCGCTTATTTGTGAGTTTAAGACTCATGAGATACTCGAGACTGCTTCGCGTCAAGAATATACTATAGCATACTAAGCCTCGTCATCATCTTCACTATCAACTTCTTTTCTGATCTGTTCTTTATATTTATCTAATTCATCAAGAACATCATCCTTATCTTTATATTTTTGAATTGCGGCTCTGCGTCTCGCTTTTAATTCGGCAGTAACTTTTTCACAAATTACATCTGGAGTGATTTTGAAATGTTGATATAGATCTTCTGCCTTACCAGATGCGCCAAAATCATTCATTCCGATAAAAATTCCATCTCTGCCAATATATTGGTGCCAGCCTTGTGAAACTGCGGCTTCAATTCCGACTCTTAAAATATTTTCAGCGCCTAAAATGCGATTTTTATAGGCTTGTTCTTGCTGGTTAAAAATTTCAAAACAAGGCATTGAAACTACTCTAACTGCAAGACCATGTTTATGTAATTTTGCTTTGGTTTCAATGGCGATAGAAACTTCTGAGCCGGTTGCAATAATTACAACATCTGGATCAATTTCCATAGCGGTATCAGAAATTATATAGCCGCCAAAGCTGCCAAAACTTTCTTCTTTTTTATATTCATTGCGCAAGAAAGGCACATTTTGTCTGGTTAAAACAATTGCTGAAGGAGTTGTTTTTGATTTTAAAGCTTGTTCAAAGCAATCCAAAGTTTCTTGCGCATCAGCTGGTCTAAACACATTTAAATTAGGAATAGAACGCAAAGCGGCTAAATGCTCAACTGGTTGGTGCGTTGGACCATCTTCACCAAGACCGATTGAATCATGAGTTAAAATATAAATCACTTGTTGCTTCATGATAGCGGCAAGTCTAATTGCAGGCTTCATATAATCGGAAAATACTAAAAATGTTCCGCTATATGGAATAAAATTACTATGCAAAGCAAGTCCATTCATGATTGCAGTCATTGCATGCTCGCGAATTCCGTAATGAATATAGCGACCAGAAAAATTATTTTTTGCAATTGTTTTGGTATGAGAAGTTTTTGTGAAAACTGATTCAGTCAAATCAGCGGAGCCACCAATTAGTTCTGGAAGTTCAGCTGTGAACATTTCCAAAACATTTTGCGATGATTTGCGAGTAGCTTGTTTTGGCTTTTCCAAGAAAATTTTTTGTCTAAAATTTTCGATTTTCTTTTGAAAATCTTGCGGAAGTTTTTTGTCTAAAATTCTATTAATTTCAGCTAATTTTTTCTCATCAAGTTTTGAGAATTTTTCTTCCCATTCTTTAAAAATTTTATTAGATCTTTTTCCAGCTTCGTGCCATTTTTCTTCAATATCTTCTGGAATAACAAATGGCGCGTGAGACCATGCTAAAGATTCTCTTACTTTAAGAACTTCTTCAGCGCCTAAAGGCGATCCATGTGATTTTTCTGAACCTGATTTATTTGGCGATCCATAAGCAATGATAGTTTTGCAATCAATCATCACTGGTTTGTTAGAATTTTGTGCTTCGCTTAGAGCTTTTCTAATTTCGTCAAAATTATGTCCATCAATTTGAATTACTTTCCAACCGCAAGCTTCAAAACGCATCTTCATATTTTCAGAAGTGGCAAGAGAAGTGCTTCCATCAATTGAAATTGAGTTATTATCCCATAAAACAATTAATTTATTTAAGGCCAAGTGACCAGCAATTGAAATCGCTTCTTGAGAAATTCCTTCCATTAAACAGCCATCGCCAACTAAGGTGTAGGTTTTGTGATTAATAATATCTTCACCTAATCTTGCAGCTAATAATCTTTCGCCAAGTGCCATTCCAACAGCGGTTGCAAGACCTTGTCCTAAGGGGCCAGTGGTAGTTTCAATTCCCGCTAAGTGACCATATTCTGGATGTCCGGCGCATTTTGAGCCAAGTTGACGAAAGTTTTTTAAATCATCAAGTTCAATATCTTTATAGCCAGTGAGATAAAGGATTGAATAAAGCAACATAGAGCCATGACCGGCAGATAAAACAAAACGATCGCGATCTAACCATTCTGGTCTTTTAGCATTAAATTTTAGAAATTCAGAAAAAAGAACTGTTGCTACATCAGCCATTCCCATTGGCATTCCTGGATGTCCGGAATTTGCGCGCTCAACCGCATCAATTGATAAAAAGCGAATCGCATTCGCCATTCTTTGAGCGGGATCAATTTTTTTCATGTTTTTGTAGTTGTTTAAGAGTTTTCTAGTTGCTTTTTAATGAAGTAACTAAAAACTAAACCCTACTTACAATTAAATCAAAGTAATTTTCTTAAAAATAACATGTCAAAAAAAATTATTAATCAAATAAGACAAGCCGAAGATGGTTGTTTTCCGCTATTTAGATTGTTACCAAATATGGTAACTCTTGCAAGTTTATGTATAGGCTTGAGCGCAATTCGCTTCTCAATTGATGGTAATTTCTTACAAGCCTCTGCTTTTTTGCTTTTTGCAGGATTTATGGATGGAATTGATGGCAGATTGGCCCGTTTTTTAAACTCTTCAAGCGATTTTGGTGCACAACTTGATTCCTTGGCTGATTTTGTGAATTTTGGCGTTGCTCCAGGTTTTATTATTTATGCTTGGGTTAATTCTTATGATGATATTAGGGGTTTAGATTGGGCGTTGGTATTGTTTTTTGCGGTATGTAGCGCAATTAGACTTGCACGATTTAATGTTGATTTAACTCGCGACATTAAAAATCCAACTTTAGAGAAATATTTTTTTAAAGGAATTCCGGCGCCATGTGGAGCAGCAATGGCAATGCTTCCAATGGTTTTAACCTATGAATTTGGTGATGGATTTTACTCATCTCCATTTGTTGTAATTACTTATGTTGCTGCATTGGCGGTGCTTATGGCAAGCCGCGTTCCAACAATTTCAATTAAAAAAATTCCAATCAAAAATGAATATGCTTATCTAACTTTATTAATTTTAGGTTCAATAATTGTTGGTTTACTAACCGAGCCTTGGCTTACTTTAGCGGTAATCGGAATCACTTATGGAATTTCAATTCCTATTACAATTTTTGCTTTTATTAAAATTGAGTTAAAAAGTAAAAAATAATTTTTATAGAAATTTATGAATAAAAAAATTCTTATCTTAAATGGTCCAAATCTGAATTTATTGCATAGACGCGATAAAGAAATTTATGGTGATTCAAGTTTAGAAAAAGCCGAAACAGATTGTTTGGAATTAGCAAAAGAAATTGGTCTGCGCGTTGAATTTAGGCAGTCAAATAGCGAAAGTGAAATTGTGGAATTAATTCAAGATGCAATTGATAAATTTGACGGAATTATAATTAACGCTGCGGCTTATACTCACACTTCGGTTGCAATTCGTGACGCTTTAGAAATTTTTCAAAAACCAAAAATTGAATTACATATTTCAAATATTTTTAAACGCGAAGAATTTCGCCATCATTCTTTTTTATCAGATATAGTAGATGCAGTGATTTCTGGGCTTGGAATTAATGGCTACACCATTGCATTATTAGCGATGAATAATTTAGTTAAGTAATGCTGCCTTTAAAAATCACAGAAATTTCAAAATCATTTGGCTCAAAATTGGTTCTTGATAAAGTTGGTTTTGAAGTAAAAGAAAATGAAATTTTTGGTTTTATTGGATTAAATGGAGTTGGTAAAACCACTCTAATTAAGATTATTCTAGACCTTTTAAATCAAGATGATGGCGAAATCGAAATTTTTGGTCTTTCTTCAATTCTGCCGCAATCTCGTCAGAAAATTTGCTATTTGCCAGAAAAATTTCAGCCGTCACAGCATTTAAAAGGCGAAGAATTTTTAAAATTTGTTTTAGATTTTTACGGTAAAAAATATGATGCAAATAAGGCGAGGGTGATTTGCGAAAATCTTGATTTAGATTTTGCAGTTTTGCGCCAAAAAGTAACAAGATATTCCAAAGGCATGATGCAAAAACTTGGATTAATTGCAGTTTTTTTATCGGAAGCAGATTTGATAATTTTGGATGAGCCCATGAGTGGATTAGATCCAAAGGCTAGAATTGCATTAAAAAAAGAATTAATTTCTTATAAAAAATCTGGAAAAACCATATTTTTTAGCTCTCACATTTTATCTGATATGGATGAAATTTGCGACTCAATTTCTGTATTAAACAATGCTGAAATAGTTTATTTTGGAACTCCTGAAGGTTTTAAAATTAGGCATGAAGAAAATAATTTAGATAGGGCGTTTTTGAAGGAAATTGGGGTGATTTAAAAGGAATTTCATCAATAAACTTTAGAATTAATTTATATAAATATGACAGCTCAAATAATTAATGGAAAAGAAATTGCTACAGCAATGAAGCTCGATATTGCTAAGCAGGTTGAAGAAATAAAAAAGAAATTTCATGTAACGCCATCTCTTGCAGTTATTCTTGTGGGAAATGATCCTGCTAGTGAAGTTTATGTAAGTAATAAAGAAAGGGCGGCGCACTTAGTTGGCATGAATTCTCTGCAATTCAAACTTGCTGCTGATATTTCTGAAGCTGAGCTAATTGATAAAATTGTAGAGTTAAATAGCGACAAAAGAGTTCATGGAATTTTGGTTCAATTGCCGCTTCCAGCTCATATTAATGCGCGCACTGTAATTCATGCAATTGACCATCGTAAAGATGTTGATGGTTTTAATGTGATTAATGTTGGAAAGCTTTCAGTGGGAGATTTGGATGTAAAAGATGGTGCTATTATTCCATGCACTCCTAGAGGATGTTTGCATTTAATTAAATTCGTAAAAGGTGAAAATTTGGCCGGATTAAAAACTTTAGTTATTGGTTCATCAAATATTGTAGGACGACCTTTAGCGAGGCTTTTAATGCTAGAAAGCTGCACAGTTACAATTGCAAATCGATCAACTAAAGATTTAAAATCTGAATGCCTGCAAGCCGATGTGATAATTTCTGCCGCCGGAGTTCATGATTTAATAAAGGCTGATATGGTAAGAAAAGATACAATTGTGATTGATGTTGGAATCAATAGAATTGAGATAGGAGAGGGAAAAACCAAATTAGTTGGAGATGTTGATTTTGAAAATGTAAAAAATATTGTATCTCATATAACTCCAGTTCCAGGTGGGGTTGGGCCAATGACGATTGCTTATTTATTACAAAATACACTAAATTGTTGTTTAAAAATTATATCTTAAATTTATGACTAACGAAACAGAAATATCGGGTCTAATTGACCAGGCTAAATCTCAAGCTAGAGGAGATGCTGTAAAAAATTTTATCAGCAATAATAAAAAAAATGTAACCACATTCACAGTTGTTGGAACAATTGCGTTGGTTATTTTTCTTATTTTTAATTTTTATCAAAAATCTCAAGAGAGAAAATTTTCTAAAATTTTACACCAATCATTAATCGATCAACAGATTGGTGATCTTGCAAAGGCGCAAGAAAGTTTGAAAAAAATTTATGAAACAGAATCAGCTCCAGGAGGAGTTAGATCTTTAGCTGGACTGCGTTATGCTGGTTTGCTTTTAAACGAAGGAAAATCTGTTGAAGCAATAAAAGTTTATCAAACAATTAACGAATGTGGATCTTGTGATTCTTACGCTAAAGATCTTGCTGGATTACTTCTGGTAAAATTTTGGATTATGGACGCTTCAGAAAATAATAAAGAAGATTTGGGCGCTAGAATTGAAAAAATTGAAAATAAAAGTAAAATTTTGAAATATCAAATTGCTGAGCAAAGAGCTTGGTTTGAAATGCAGAAAAATAATTTAGAAAAATCTCGTCAAATTTTTGAATCTATTGCAAAAAATCCAGAAGCGCCACAGGTAGTAAAAGCTAGAGCTGCTGATGGTTTGAGAATTATTTCGGGGCGTTAGTTTTATATACTTAAATTGTCATCCCATTGCTGGGCGTGGTTTGTAACCGCGCCCACACTTTCATGCCTATTTTAAGCATTGCATGAAGTATGGGGGCGGAGTTACAAACTCCGCCCAGCTTGAGACCTCATCAAGCCATTGAAAATAAAACACCAAATGATTTTAATAAAAGTTTACCACAAAATAACCAAAAACTAAACACCACCGTGCTTAATTCGTGTGAAACCTAAATGTTGAATTTTGTCAGTGAACTGGTTGACATTTACAAGGATAACGCGGGTGAAAAAATTTCTCATCGGCGAATCGGTGTTTATAATGATAAATTTCTTTAAAGATAATCAAAAAATCCAGCAATGAAAAAACTCTTATCAATTTTTTTTTCAATCGCATTTTTATTTATTTCTTCTTGCTCAAAAGATAAGGAATATGATAAAACAAAAGCGATTTCGGCCTTTGCTGCTATTGATCCTATAAAAGTTGATCCTGCATTAGAAAAAATTGAAATAACTATTCCAAGTCAAATTGAAAATCAAATTTGGTATGGCTCAAATAATGATCAAAATAGTCGAGTTGAAAATTTTGCCTTCGACTTTCTAAAGTCGAAAAAGCTAAGAATAAACCGTGAAATTTGGTCTAGTTACAATTATAGATTGCCAGATCGTTTTGTTTTTTCGCCCGTTATAAAAGATAATAAAGTTTTTTTATTAGACAGTTCTGGAAACCTCTCAGCCCGCGATTTATCTAGCAAAAAGAAGATTTGGAAAAAAAGAATTTTTCCAAAAATGTTTTTAAAAAATTACCAAACACCAAAAATTGGTTATTTTGATGGTAAGATTTTTGCAATTGCTGGAATCAATAAAATTAGCACCGTAAGCGATGTTGATGGTAAAATTTTATGGTCAAAAGATATTGCTTCAATTCCAATTTCAACACCAATTTCTGATGGAAATTTAGTATATGTTTCAACTAATGATAATAAGCTCTACGCCTTTAATATTACGGATGGAGAGCTGCAATGGGTTCATTCTGGAATTTTGCGCACCACAGCAATTTTTGGCGTGGGAAATCCTGTAATTTATAAAAATAATATCATCGTTTCTTACTCTTCTGGAGAGATTTATGCTTTAAATAAAAAAACTGGCGAGCCAATTTGGTATGAAGATTTAAATGTTAATAGGGCTGTAAATTCTGACTTTTATTTGAATGATGTTGATGCCACTCCATTGGTTAAAAATGATATAGTTTACGCGATTGGAAATGGTGGATTTATGATGGCAATTGATGTGCAAAAAGGTGGATATTTATGGAAAAAAGAAATTGCCGGAGTTACTGATTTCTGGCTTGCTGGCGACTTTTTATTTGTAATTAATAATGACAATAAATTGCTTGCGATTGATAAAAAAAGTGGCGGCATAAAATGGATTTCGCAATTAGCTAATTTTAAAAAAGAAACAAAACCTGAGACAAAAATTATTTATGATGGTGTAGTTATGGCGGGCGATAAGCTTTTAATTTCAAGCACTCGTGGTGAAATTTTAATTGTTTCTCCTTTGGATGGAAAAATTGAACAAACTTTTAAAACTGGTGAAGAAATTTATCATTCACCAGTCATTGTTAATGGTAAAATCTATCTTCATACCATGGGCAGATATCTTATTGACTTAATTGAAATTGAATAAAATGACTTCTGAAATAAAAAAATTACCTGATCGTTTTGACGCAAAAACTCACGAAAAATTTTGGCAAGAATTTTGGCAAAAAAACCAAATTAATATTTGGAAAAATGATTTGCCAAAGTCGGAAACTTTTGTAATCGACACTCCTCCACCCACTGTTTCTGGGCTTTTACACATGGGTCATGTTTTTTCTTACACCCAAGCTGATTTTGTTGCTCGTTTTATGAGAATGAGTGGTAAAGATGTTTTTTATCCAATGGGATTTGATGATAACGGTTTACCAACTGAGCGATTAGTTGAAAAAATTATTGGTAAAAAAGCTGGAATTTATGAAAGTGAAAATGGCCACGGATCTTTTGTTAACAAGTGTAGAGAAGTTGTAGAAGAAGCGGAAAAAGAATTTGAAGCGATGTTTAATTCAATCGCTTTATCAGTTGATTGGAATCAAAAATATCAAACAATTTCTCCTGAATCACAAAAAATTTCTCAGGCTTCTTTTGTTGATTTATATCGCAAAAAATTAGTTGAAAAAAAATTCGAACCAGTTTTTTGGGATGTCTCTGACCGCACCGCTCTAGCGCAAGCTGACTTGATTGATAAAGAAGTTGAAGGAGTGATGAATGAGATTGAGTTTGAAATTGATGGCTCAAGTGAAAAAATTATAATCATGACAACCCGTCCTGAGCTTCTTCCAGCTTGCGTTGCGGTAATGGTTCATCCCGAAGATTCTCGCTACAAACATTTACATGGAAAACTCGCTATTACTCCGCTTTTTAGTGTAAAAGTAAAAATTATTCCTGACGACTTAGTTCAATTAGATAAGGGAACCGGTGCCGTGATGTGCTGTACATTTGGCGATGAGACCGATATTCGTTGGTGGAAAAAACACAATCTATCAACGCGCGTCATTATCAAGAAAGATGGAAGGCTTGCCTCATTGTTTCCGCTAAAGCAGCAAAATAAGTTAATTCAGGTGTCATTTGGAGTTGAAAATCATTATGATTATAGAGATGTGATAAGGATTGAGGAGTGTGTCAGTTTAGATAATTTTTGCATCATTTATGATTCTTTAGCTAAAGATGATTCTGGTGGAAGTAGGACAATAAAACAAGCCAAAGAAGCCATAATCGAAGCCTTAAAAAATACTCGATCTAATCACCCGCCCCTTGAGGGCGGGTCGAAGTCGCTTGCGACTTCGGGGAGGGGTCAAAAATCTCATCACGCAACCAGATTTTATTCTTTAGAAATTTTATCTAAAGCAAAAGAATTGAGATCGAACCAAACTGATGCAGAAGGTTTACTATGGCATTACTTACAAAATAAGCAGTTAGATGGTCACAAATTCAGAAGACAACAACCGATTGAAAATTACATAATTGATTTCATCTGTCTTGAAAAAAAATTAATAGTAGAGCTTGATGGCAGCCAGCATGGCGAAGATTCTGCTAGAAAATATGATCAGAAACGAACTGAATTTTTAGAGAAAAATGGTTTTAAAGTTTTAAGATTTTGGAATGATGAAGTGTTTAAAAATATCTCAGATGTTTTGGAAAATATTTACTTAAACTTGCATTCTTTTGACCCCTCCCCGAAGTCGCAAGCGACTTCGACCCTCCCTCAAGGGGAGGGTGATAGACCGAGTGCGTCTGTGAGTGGTTCAAGCATACTTCTAAAGCAAGAAACAATCACCCGCGCAGTTAAATGCGCTGAGCGTTCGGGGGTTCCAATTGAAATTTTAGTTGTTCCACAATGGTTTATAAAAATTTTAGATAAAAAAGAGGAATTAAAAGCAAAAGCTGCTGAGTGTAATTGGTTTCCAGAATATATGAAAGTGCGTATTGACCAATGGATTGATGGGCTTTCATGGGATTGGTGTATTTCTCGTCAGCGTTTTTTTGGGGTGAATTTTCCGGTTTGGTATTCGAAAAAAGCGGGAGAGGAAGGTAAAATTTTAGTTGCAGAAATTGAGCAACTTCCTTGCGATCCAAATATTGATTTACCTCGTGGCTATTCGCGCGATGAGGTTGCAGCCGAAACCGACATTATGGATACTTGGGCAACTTCTTCAGTGTCTCCACAATTATCTTCGCGTGCAATTAACGAAGAAATTCATTTAGGAAATTTAGCGCGTCATCAAAAATTATTTCCGGCCGACCTTCGTCCGCAAGCCCATGAAATTATTCGCACTTGGGCTTTTTACACTTTAGTAAAATCAACTCTACATCAAAATTCTATTCCTTGGAAAAATCTAATGATATCTGGCTGGTGTTTGGCGGCAGATAAAACCAAGATGAGTAAATCGAAAGGAAATGTGGTGACTCCTACTTCATTAATTGAAGAAAAAGGCTCTGATATTGTGCGCTATTGGGCATCAACTTCACATTTAGGTGCTGATACAGCTTACAGTGAAGAAGTGTTTAAAATTGGGCAAAAATTAATTACAAAATTATTTAATGCGGCAAAATTTGCTTCGATGAATTTTACAATTTTAGATCAAGAAACTAGTAGTGCAAACATCAGTGAAGCCGCAGATTTATGGATTTTAAGTAAGCTCTATAAAACACTTAATAAAGCCACTGAAGAATTTAAAAAATTTGAATATGCCAGAGCTCGTGAAGCGATTGAAGAATTTTTTTGGAAAGATTTTTGTGATAATTATTTAGAAATTTGCAAAGTTAGATCTTATGGTTTAGAGGCAGAAAAGCTTGCTGGCATCGAGTTTTCAGCATCACAAAAAAATGAAATTATCGCCAAACAACAAAGCGCAATTTTAACTTTAAAAATTTGTCTAAATACAGTTTTAAAACTTTTTGCACCTTTTATTCCTCACATTTGCGAAGAAATTTTTTCAACAATTTTTAGTGAAGAATTTGAAAAATTAGGATCAATCCACGCCAGAGGTTCTTGGCCCAAATTAGATCAAAAACTTTTTAATCAAAAATTTTGCGATATTGGCGAAGCCGCGCTGGAAGTGATTTTTGAGGTGAGAAAATTTAAATCAGATAATAATTTATCGATGAAAACTACAGTTAAAAAAATTAAAGTTAATTGCGAAAAAGATTTAACCGAAATTTTAGAAGACTTAAGAAATGTGTGTAATGCGGAAGAAATAGAGTTGGTTAAAGAAGGGAAGTTTGTTGAAATTGGGTTATAAAAGCATCTTTTTCCCTAACATTTTGGCGGCTGCTCCTTTTCGCTCCAGCCCCTAGAATAATATTTGGGATCAACTCCAAAGCCGCCGCAAGAAGTTCCGCCTCCCGTTGGATCGTCTCTCTCGCTAACGCCCGGAATTTGATGCTGTCCCCAATTGGCAATTTTTATTTTGGATGTTTTATATTCTTGCCAACTTCCCACATATTGGTTATTTCTATAACTTGGGCATACTTCGTGAGACCCTCCATAAACAAAGTTATCTTTCATATTAATATATCCAGAAAGCCACATTTCGCCTTTAAATCTTCCAGAAAATTTTTGATTTTTATCTTCAAAAAATTCATATTTAGCAAAGACAGTTACTCCTGCTTTACTAATGTCTTCAACCACAAGATCGGTTGCAAGAACAGGTTCACTTTCTGATGCGTAAATTTTTTCTACAATAATTTTACCAGAAAAATCATTTTTATTTTCCTTTACTTTTGAATGACCATTAACCCAATAAATTCTTGGATCATTTTTGTCTTTTACAATATTATCAAAAACAATATAGAGACGTTGATATTGGCGACCTATTATACCCAAAAACTGATAATATTCACCTTTCTCGGGTATGAGGGCATTTGAGAAATCATATTTTAAATATTGCTGAGTTTTTATAGGATCTTGGGTGTCAGCATAAAGACAATATTCTGAAAAATTGGTCGGAAGTTTATTTTCTTGCGCAAAAGATTTATCAAAACCAAGAAAGAAAATAAACAATATGGAAATATATTTTGTCACAAAATTAAGGTAATCGTAAATTATTTTATTATATGTAGAAACGCTAGCTTAAGATAATAGAGTTATAGAAAGTCAAATCATTATAATTAATGAGAAAAAATATCCAGTGACGGGAAGCCTTGTAAATCAAGCTTGCAGCGGGTTGGTAAAAATTCTAAGCAGGCTTTAAAAATATCTTCACGATTTTCTCTTCTTATCATATCATCTAGTTTTGTTTTTAATTTATGTAAATGCAAAACATCAGAAGCGGCGTAATCAATTTGTTTTTCGCTAATTTCGCTATTTCCCCAATCAGATGATTGTTGTTTTTTAGATAGATCGATCCCTAAAAGTTCATCGCATAAAGATTTTAAACCATGAGCATCAGTGTAGGTGCGAACTAGTTTTGAGGCGATTTTGGTGCAGTAAATATTTTTGACATCAATTTTTAAATTATGATTTAGAGTTGCTAAATCAAAGCGCGCGAAGTGAAAAATTTTTAGAATTTTATCGTTGGTTAATAGTTTTTTTAAATTTGGTGCTTCGAATTTTCCTGCTTCAAATTGCACTAAATGAGCGTTGCCATCACCGGATGAAATTTGTATTAAGCATAGGCGATCACGAATAACATTAAGCCCCATGGTTTCGGTATCTATGGCAATTGAGTCACCGAAATCAAGATTAGATGGAAGGTCGTTTTTATATAAGAAATTTGCCATATATTTTATTTTTTAGTTTAAGAACCTAAGCCACAAATCTTTCTAAAAACTCATCACTTAAATTTGGTAAAGCAGAGTTAATTTCAAGCATTTCATCCATCTTGCCATTGCAATGTAAAACAATATCGCAGCCGGCTTTTAAAATTGATTTTGATTTGTCAAAAAAGCTTCCCTGCAAAGCTTTCATTGAAACATCGTCACTCATTAAAATATTTGTAAAACCAATTTCTTCGCGAATTAATTTAATTGCGGTAGGTGAGGTTGTGGCGCATAAATGCTTGTCAATTGCGCTATATAAAATATGTGCGGTCATGGCAAATTTTTGATCGCGTAAATTTTTGAAAGGTAAAAAGTCGTTATTTTTTAAATCTTCTAGTGAAGCATCAACAATTGGTAATTCTAAGTGACTGTCAGAAGTGCCGCGACCATGACCAGGAATGTGCTTAATTACCGGGTAAACGCCTTGCGATAATAATCCCTCACAAACTTTTCTACCCAATTCTGAAACTTGAATTACATCTAATCCATAGGCGCGATCACCTATTACTTCGTGAGTTTTTTCAGTTAAAATATCAAGAACTGGCGCGCAATTAACATTAATTCCAACTTCAACTAAATCGCGAGCGATTTCTTGAAAATTTTTAAATAAAGTATCTTTCGCTTCAGCAGGATTTTCTTGGTAAAGATTGGCAAAATATTTTCCTGCTGGATATTTTTTCCAACTAGGTTCCTTAAGGCGCGCAACCCTTCCGCCTTCTTGATCAACTAAAATTAATACTTCGCCATCCATCAATTCTTTAATAGAATTAGTTAGTTTTTTTAGCTGATTTTTATCTTGAATATTTCTTGCAAAAACTATGAAACCAAGAGCGCCATTTTTAGAGAAAAAATATTTTTCTTCATCAGTTAACTCGGGGCCAGAAACTCCGTAAATTACGGGTTTGTTGGCATTTTTATTTTTTGCAATTTTATTTAATAGCGACATTTTTTACAAAATTCCTTTAGTAGAAGAGACGGCATCTTTTTTTCTTTCATCAATTGTAATTGCTTGGCGAAGGGCTCTGGCTAAGCCTTTGAAGCAAGATTCGATTATATGATGATTATTGATGCCATAAAGATTTTCAACATGCAAATTGCAGCCAACCGCTGAAGCGAAAGCAAAAAACCACTCGCGAAAAAGTTCGCAATCCATTTCACCAACTTTGTCGCGTTTAAATTCACATTTCCAAACCGGATAAGTTCTGCCGGATAAATCGACAACTACGCGAGTGAGGGTTTCGTCCATTGGAATATAAGAATGCCCGAAACGAGTAATGCCTTTTTTATCGCCTAAAGCTTGTTTAAAAGCTTCACCAACTGCGATTGCAGAATCTTCTGTTGTGTGGTGAAAATCAATATGAAGATCGCCTTTCACCTCAAGATTAATGTCAATTAAACTGTGATGAGAAAGTTGTTCAATCATGTGATTTAAAAAACCAATTCCAGTATCAACATTATATTGACCAGTGCCGTCGAGATTTAATTCAACTTTGATTTTGGTTTCTTTAGTATTTCTTTCAAATTTCGCTGTGCGCATTTGTTAGTTATTTTGTTAATCTTGAAAAAGGGGTCAGACCCCTTTTTCCAAAAAGGGGTCTGACCCCTTTTTATTTTTTTAAGCTTTTTTCAAATTTTCTGCTACAAAATCCCAGTTAACTAAATGATTCAAGAATGTGTCGATATAAGTTGGGCGAGCATTTTGGAAATCTAGGTAATAAGCATGTTCCCAAACATCCATTGTCATTAAAGGAATAGCGCTAGAAGTTAGTGGAGTTTCAGCATTGCCAGTTTTAGTAACTTTCAATTTTCCACTTTCAATTACCAGCCAAGCCCAACCTGAGCCAAATTGAGTAGCGCCAGCATTTTTAAATTCAGAAACGAAGTTTTCATAAGAACCAAAGTCAGCTTCAATTTTTTGTAAAACCGCGCCAGATGGTTTTCCGCCGCCATTTGGTTTCATTGAATGCCAGTAAAAAGTGTGATTCCAAACTTGTGCAGAATTGTTAAAAATTCCAGCTTTAGTTTTATCTGCATGAGAGATTTTAATAATTTCTTCTAAAGATTTTTTTTCTAAATCAGTTCCAGAAATTAAATTATTTAAGTTTGTAACATAGGCCTGATGATGTTTTCCATAGTGAAAATTCATAGTGTTTTCAGAAATATAAGGCGCTAAAGCGTTTCTTTCATAAGGAAGTTTAGGTAATTCAAAAGACATATTTTCTCCAGTTTTTTTATTTAATTTAGGTAATAAAGTTTTGTCTTCATGTTTTGTAATTGCAAAGAGATTTGTTTTACACGCGCTCAATGCTACAAACGAAGAAAGTAAGGCTGTTTTGATAAATTTTCTTTTTGACATTTGCATGGCTTACATCTTAAAATTTGCGCTCTCTCAAGTCAAGGGCATCTCTAAAAATTGTCTTTTTCGAGTAATTTTACCAATTCAGAAATTTGCTCGAGAGCTCGTATATCTAATAAGCTTGCCTTATCACAAACTCCTGAATTGGTAAAATTACTCGAAAAATCCTAATTTTTAAGACACCCTCAATTACCATTTTTATGCCTAAAATCTCAGCTGTAATTGTTGCTCATAATGAAGAAAAAAAAATAGGTGATTGTTTAAATCAGCTTGGCTTTGTTGATGAAATTGTGGTGGTGCTTGATAAATGCAGTGATCGCACTAAAGAAATTGTGCAAAAATATACCAATAAAATAATTGAAGGATCTTGGAATATTGAAGGTCAGCGTCGCAATGTTGCGCTTAATGCCGCAAATGGTGAATGGATTTTAGAGCTTGATGCTGACGAAAGAATTTCAAAAGAACTGGCTGATGAAATTTTGCAAAAAATTAAAAATTCTAAACCATGTGCTTACGAAGTTATAATTGATAATTATGTAGGAAAGCGCTTAGTAAAATTTGGTTGGGTTAGAACTCTTTGCTCAATAGATCGTCCAATTCTTCATTATCGCGGTTTAAAAAAATATAATGAAGATCGTGAAGTGCATCCAACTATTATCTTAGATTGCGAGGTTAATGCTTTAGAAAATAAATTAACTCATTTAATGGATGATAATATCGCAGATTTATTTTCTCGTTTTAATCGTTATACCACTTGGAGAGCTAATGATATAATTTCTAAAGGTAAAATAAAAAAAGTTGGTTTTTTAAAGCATTTACTCAGTTTTAAGCTAAGATTTGTAAAATCTTTTTTTGTTAAAAAAGGCTATAAAGAAGGTGGGCTCGGTTTTGTTATTGCAATTCTTGCTGGTTTATATCCACTGGTTTCTTATCTTAAAGCTCAAGAAAAAATATCTAAATGAAAATTGTTAACATAATTCTAACTTCCGAAAATGGTGGAGCAGAGCAGGTTTTTATTGATTATTCTGTTGCTCTAAAAAATTTAGGTCACGAAGTTTTGGTGATTTTAAAAAATGACGCGCCTTACGCGGAAGAAATTGAAAAGCTTGGTTTTAAAGTTAAAAAAATTTCCAATTATTTTGGAGATCATGATTTATTTGCAGTTTTTAATATTATAAAAATTTTACATGAATTTGACGCAGATCTAGTGGTGGCGCATGTTGGAAGGTCTATTGTTTTAACAAGAAAAGCGATTAAAACTATAAGGCATAAAAAAATTCTTCAAATTGCGGTTAATCA
>CAMDMO010000015.1 GCA_945902255.1 Rickettsia typhi
TAATAAATTTGAAGAATTTATTATAAAAAATAAAAAAACTCTTGCCGGAATTTTCATTGAACCATTAGTTCAATGCGCTGGTGGCATGCGCTTTCATAGTCCAGAAATTTTAGAAGCAATTTATAAAATCGTAAAAAAACACAAAATATTATTCATTGCCGATGAATGTGCGGTTGGATTTTATCGCACCGGTAAGAAATTTGCTTTTAATTACGCTAAAATAAAACCCGATATTTTAATTCTGGGAAAAGCCTTAACTGGAGGCACCATGACCTTAGCTGCAACTCTGGTTAGTGATGAAATTTTTGAAACATTTTTGAGCGATTCCATAAATTCAGCTCTAATGCATGGCCCAACTTTTATGGGAAACGCCCTCGCCTCTTCAGCTGCCAACGCTTCTCTAGATTTATTTGAAAAAGAAAATTACGAAATATCAGTTTTAAAACAAGAAAAATTTCTTGCTAAAGAATTAGAAAAATGCCGTAATTTTAAAAGTGTAAAAGATGTTAGAGTGCTTGGAAATATTGGGGTGGTTGAAACCTCTCTATCTTTTGAAGATATGATGAAATTGCGTAAAAACTTTATTAAAAGCGGAGTTTTTTTACGCCCATTTGCTGGATGTATTTATTTGATGCCCGCACTAAATATTAAAGAAACTCAGCTGAAAAAAATTACTCAGGCCATTTTTGATCAACTAGGAGAGATTTAAAGCGCCGAGTAAATAAAAAACCTCACAATATCCTTCTTATTCTGCATCATAAACTCGATTTCTAACTTCTCTTTTTCACGCTTAAAACTTATTTTATCCTTACTATTTTTGACCACCTTCCAACCCATTTGTGGCAAGGTTTTTTCATAAAAATCTTTTACTTTTTGAATATCTAATTGAGTAACATAGCTTGTATTAATTATGCTTCCAATGCTGGAATCAAAACCGAGCTCTTCGTCATTAATTCTTTCCATTCCATATAAAAGAGGTATATCCTCACTGCCTTGCACAAATTCTTCGGTCGCCTTTACTTCTAAGATTTTTTTGTTAAAAAAATTATGATTACAAGAAAAGAGTAAAAAAGAAAACAAAGATAATAATAAAATTTTTTTCATATTTATTCCTGACATTGTTGACAATAAAAGCTCGAACGACCATTTTGCACTATCTTTCTGATTAAATTTTTACAAAGCAAACATTTTTTACCTTCACGACCATAAACATTAAAGTTGTTTTGAAAGTTTCCTATTTCACCATCTGATTTTACATAATCGCTAATCGAAGAGCCACCTGCTTCAATTGCTTTTTTTAAGATTTTTTTTATCGAATTAGTTAATTTTTTTATCTCATCAATTGTTAATAGCGAAGCGCTTCGAAGCGGAGATATTTTTGCGTCAAACAGCGATTCACTAATGTAGATATTTCCAACTCCAACCACAATTTCATTATCCATCATAGTGGTTTTGATATTCATTTTTTTATTAGAAAGCTTTTTCGCAAGATATTTTGCATTAAATTCTGGCGATAACGGCTCTGGCCCTAGATTTGCTAAAGATTTATGATTTTGCAAAGAATTAGTTTCAACTAAATCTATAAATCCAAATCGCCTTGGATCGTTAAAAATCAAGGATGGGCCTTGGTTAAATTCCATAATAAAGTGATTATGCTTTCCTGAAAAATCATCACTAAAAACCAGTCTGCCGCTCATTCCCAAATGAATTACTAGACTTTTTTTATTATTAAAATTTATAATTAGATAACGCGCCCTTCTGTCAATTGAGTTGATTTTGGATCCTTCCAAATCTTTTAAATTAAGCGCTGATTCAATTCGTAATTTTTTATTAGAACGAAAAATTTTTGTAACTTTTTTTCCGATTAAGCTTTCTAAGCCAAAACGAATAGTTTCTACCTCTGGTAACTCTGGCATATTATAAAATGACTATATTGAAAAAAACTTTACTAGATTTTGGATTTTCTAACCAAGAATCGCAATTAGCTTTATTAAACATCTTTAATTGCGCCGGATATTTTAGCGACCAAAACATCTGGCAAGCCATTAATTTAATGGAATTTGGTGAAAATGGTAAAAAAGAAACAAATAATTGGCAAGCTGGTGAGTTAAAAACCTTTCTTTCTCTTAAAAAAACCCTAGATGAAGCTAGGATTAAAAATATATTTAATGCAGAATATTTTTTACAAAACGCCTTTAATGATAAAAATATTTTTGACGCAGAAGATGTGCAAGATTTTTTACTTTACATTGGTCAAACTGCTTTTGGTAGAGAAAATGGTCAAGAGCGTTGTGACCTTGTAGAGCATGATTGGATGACAATTTATAAAGATGAATATTTTACCAATGCCGCAATACTTGGATTTATAAATGAAAAAAAACCACATCATAAAAAATATGATGAATCTTGGATTCAAGGTGGCGCAAGAATTAGAATGATCGCTCGAATTAATTACTTAAAAGATATTCAAAATAATAATATAGAAACAGGAATAGTAAGGATTTTAACCGGAGAAAGAGAATTATCAATTGAGTTAGATTCAATATCAGATGATGTTGCAGAAATTAAAAACTTTATTCTTAATTTAGCCGCAGAAAATAATATAAAATATGATGCTTCACATCCATTTATAAAAAAGAATTTTGGCGGAGTAATAAAAACTTGTCTAAATAACATTGATGGTCATAGAGTTACTGAAACCATGATGGTAAAAAAAATATATCGGGAAGTTTTTGGTAAAGAAATTATTAATGTTGTTGATTCGTCTGCGGTTGAAAAAATTGGAAGACCAACTACGCAAAAAAACGCTCGCGATATTATTGAAGGAGACTTGTTGTTGCGCATTAAAAATGGCGATTTCTCAAAAGATGTTCCAATAAAAATTATGATCATAAGTAATCAACCTTATTGCAATAGACAGGTTGGAACTATTGATCGCACTGCTTTTGAGGTATTAAATGAAAAATTATCAAACGGAGAAATTAATCACAAATATCAAATGATATTTGATGGAGTTGGAGAAGCCTCTAAATCAACAGTTACACAGGTTCATTCGGTGTTAGGCGCATTAATTTCTGAAGATTTTTTACATGCAATTTCTAATGATCAAAATAAAAGAAAGCGCGATATTAATAACTTAATGTTCGCCTCAAGACATAATGATATTACTTTAAAATTACCAAATTTATGATCGAAAAATTACAACTTCCATCCGATGCAGCTGATAATCGCGTATTAATGCATAGCTGCTGTGCTCCTTGCGCTGGAGATCTAATGGAACGCATGAAAGAATCTGGAATCGATGTTACTATTTTTTTCTATAATCCAAATATTCATCCAAAAAAAGAATATGAAATTCGTAAAAATGAAAATATTCGTTTTGCTGAAAAATTAGAAATTCCTTTTATTGACGCTGATTATGATGTGCAAAATTGGTTTAAGCGCGCTAAAGGCTTAGAAAGAGAGCCAGAAAGAGGTGAACGCTGCACTAAATGTTTTGATATGAGATTTGAGCGCACCGCGCTTTATGCTTATGAAAATAATTTCAAAACTATCACTTCTTCACTTGGAATTTCGCGCTGGAAAAATATGGATCAAATCAATGATTGTGGCATTCGCGCGGCAAAAAACTATGATGGAGTTTCTTACTGGACTTACAATTGGCGCAAAGGTGGTGGATCTGCCAGAATGTATGAAATTGCAAAGCGCGAAGAATTTTACAAACAAGAATATTGTGGATGCATTTACAGCCTTAGAGACAATAACGAATGGCGTGTAAAAAATGGCAGAGAAGAAATTGCAATTGGTGAGGAATTTTATAGCGAAGTTTCGGTTGATCGCACTTTAGTTGAAACTAATAAATAAGTAGAGAATTGAAGCGAGCGGAAGCTTAAAAGAAACTCTTAAGATTAATTTGAAAAATATAATGAAAAAAGGTAGAGAATTGGAGCGGGCGAAGGGATTCGAACCCTCGACATCAACCTTGGCAAGGTTGCACTCTACCACTGAGCTACGCCCGCTTAACAAAAAACGATAGGGGGCGATAATCTACTAGGATGAAATATAAATTGCAATATTGAATGCAAAAATTAAATTTAAACGCGTGTTTTAAAGTTGTAGATAAAGTTAAAATCGACCAAAATATATCTAATGAAAAATATCTTAAGAATAATTTCTACCTCTCTAATTCTTTTAAGCACAACTGCTTGCGTTGAAACTGTGATTATTGGCTCTGCCGCAACCGGCACCTTAGTTGTAAGGGAAAAAAGCTTTTCTGCAACACGCCAAGATATTTCAATTGCAACCACGCTAGGCGTAGATTTTATAGAAAATGGCTTAAAAAATCCCGGTGATTCAATTGATATCACGGTAAATGAAGGTCGAGTTCTATTAACCGGAATTGCAAGAAACCCTGATAAGGCAAATCTTGCCGCAGAGCTTGCTTGGAAGGCGAAGGGAACTAAAGAAGTTATCGATGAAATTCAAATATCTGATCATTCAAATATTAAATTCAAAGATGTTTCTAAAGCATTTTCAGACTATTTAATCACTCTAGAAGTTGAATCAAAATTATTATTTGGAAAAAAAATCAGCTCTATCAATTATAAAGTTACCACAGTTAGAAAAATTGTTTACATAATTGGTACCGCTAATGATGATAATGAAATGAAAAATGTTGTATCAATTGCCTCTAGGGTGCGCGGCGTTGAGAAAGTTGTAAATCATATAGTTTTATCCGATGACGCCAGACGCAATGGATAATCAAATTATTACTTTTGGATGTCGCCTAAATAGCTTTGAAAGCGAAGGCATTAAAGAAACTTTAAAAAAAACCGACCAAAAAAATCTTATTGTTTTTAATAGCTGCGCCGTTACTTCAGAGGCGGAAAGAGAGCTGCGTCAAGCCATTAGAAAAGCTAGAAAAAAAAATCCTGATGCAAAAATTATCGTAACTGGATGCGCCGCTCAAATTGATCCTGAAAAATACGCACAAATGGCGGAAGTGGATTTAGTTTTAGGAAATGTTGAAAAATCTAAATCAGAAAGCTATGAAAATCCAAAAAGGGGTCAGACCCCTTTTGTCAAAAAGGGGTCTGACCCCTTTTTAGGACTGTCGACTAACTCTCATCCAGACAAACTTTTTTTTGAAACAAAAAAATCCTCAGCAGATTTTTTAACCCCAGATGAAACCAGTAAAATCAAGGTCAATGACATTATGTCGGTGCGTGACACCGCACCTCAATTAGTTTCATATTTCGAAAATAAAACTCGCGCCTTTTTAGAAATTCAAAATGGATGTAATCACCGTTGCACTTTTTGTATCATTCCTTTTGGCCGCGGAAATAGCCGCTCGGTGGCATTTGGTGAAATTGTTGCTCAAGTAAAAAAAATGGTCGCCGCTGGTCACAAGGAAGTTGTTTTAACCGGCGTTGATATTTCAGGTTATGGTGAAGATTTAGCTGCACCAATTACACTTTCGCAAATGGTGAAACGCTTGTTAAAATTGGTTCCAGAGCTCCCTCGCCTTCGCCTTTCTTCAATTGATGTCGCTGAAATTGATGATGGATTTTTTGAGATTTTAAAAAACGAACCGCGTTTCATGCCTTATTTTCACTTAAGTGTTCAGTCGGGAGATGATATAATTTTAAAAAGAATGAAGCGCCGTCATAATCGTGAACAAATTTTAGAGTTTTGTAAAAAAGCCCGCGAGATCAGGCCAGAAATGACTTTTGGTGCCGATATTATCGCCGGTTTTCCAACCGAAAATGATGAAATGTTTTTAAATTCACTAAATTTAATTAAAGAAGCTGGAATTATTTTTACTCATATTTTTCCTTACTCAAAACGCGAAGGAACGCCAGCTGCCAAAATGCCACAAGTAAATGGTAAAATTGTGAAAGCGCGCGCAAAAGCCTTACGCGAGGCTGGTGATGAAGAATTAAAAAAATTCCTACAAAAGCAAATTGGAAAAACTATAAAAATTCTAGTTGAAAAAGATGGAATTGGAAAATCTGAAAATTTTTTAGATGTGAAAATTTTGAATAATTCTAAAATAACAAAACCTGGGGAAGTTATAGATATAAAGGTTTTAGGGGTGGAGGAGAATTTTTTAATCACTAAGATTTAAACCAAAATATACCATGCAAAAATCACTACAGAGTTATATTTCTACCTTAGAAAATATCAAAAAACAAATTTCTGAATCACGCATTAAAGCCGCTTTATCAGTGAATGCTGAGATGATTTGCCTTTATTGGAAAATCGGTTTTATGATTTTAGAAAGACAAAAAGAATCAAAATGGGGTGATAAAATTTTAGAAACTTTATCTAAAGATTTATCAGAAGCTTTTCCAGATATGAAGGGTTTTAGTAAGCGTAATATTTTCTATATGAGGCGATTTGCTGAAATTTATTCTGATTTTCAATTTGTGCAGCAAGCTGCTGCACAAATTCCTTGGTTTCATAATATATTAATAATTCAAGCTTCTGACAGTACAAAAGAAAGGGAGTTCTACATCAAAGAAACTGTTAAAAATGGTTGGTCTAGAAATGTTTTAGAAATGCAAGTCAAAAGCGATCTCTATAATCGCCAAGGAAAAACTATAAATAATTTTAAAAAAACCTTATCACCAACACAATCTGATCTTGTAAATCAAACCCTAAAAGATCCTTATATTTTTGATTTTTTGACAATTGGCAAAGAGGCTAGCGAGCGAGAAATTGAAAAAGAGTTGATAAATTATATCACAAAATTTCTTTTAGAATTAGGTAAGGGATTTGCCTTTCTGGGCCAACAATATCATTTAGAAGTTGATGAAGAAGATTATTATATTGATTTGTTATTTTATCACACACATCTAAAATGCCATGTAGTGGTTGAGTTAAAAGCAGATAAATTTAAGCCGGAATACGCTGGTAAATTAAATTTTTATTTATCAGCTTTAGATGCAAAATTAAAACGCGATGATGATAATCCATCAATTGGATTATTACTTTGCCAAGATAAAAAGGGATTAACCGCAGAATATTCTCTCAGAGATATTAATAAGCCAATTGGCTTGGCGAATTATAAGATTACTGAAAAACTACCAAAAAATCTCAAAACTCAATTACCAACAATCGAAGAGCTTGAAAAAACTTTTACTAAAAAATTAAAACAAAAATCATGACCATCTCCCAAAAATCTTACCTTGAATCAAAAGCTTGGCCATTTGAAGAAGCGCGCAGAATCTTAGAAAATATTGGTGGAAAAACTCCTGCCAAAGGTTATGTGCTTTTTGAAACAGGTTACGGACCATCTGGCTTACCTCACATTGGAACATTTGGCGAAGTGGTTCGCACCTCATTTGTGCGTCATGCTTTTTCTTTAATTGCGCCAGAAATTCCAACCAAAATGTTTTGCGTTTCAGACGACATTGACGGGCTTCGTAAAGCGCCTGAAAATGTTCCTCAACAAGAAATGGTAAAAGCAAATTTAGGTCGACCACTCACTTCAGTGCCAGATCCTTTTGGCACTCACGAATCGTATGGACATCATATGAATGCTCGCTTGCGCGGCTTTCTTGACTCATTTGGTTTTCACTATGAATTTATTAGCGCCACTGAAAAATATAAATCTGGCGCTTTTGATTCAACAATGTTGAAAGTTTTAGAAAAATATGAAGAGCTTATGGAGCTAATGTTGCCAACGCTTGGGCAAGAGCGACAAGAAACTTATTCGCCATTCATGCCAATTGATCCAGAGTCTGGAATTGTTATAGATAAAGGTGTAAAAGGTGTAAATAAAGAAAAAGGAACCGTGATTTACACCGATGAAAATGGTAAAGAAAAAGAAATTACAGTCACTGGTGGCAATTGCAAATTACAATGGAAAATTGACTTCGGAGCACGCTGGTATTCGCTCGGAGTTGATTATGAAATTTATGGAAAAGACCATCAACCAAATGAAAGAATTTATCGCAGAGTCTGTGAAATTTTAGGCGGCAAACCTCCCGTCAATTTCACTTATGAAATGTTTTTATCTGATACGGGAGAAAAAATTTCAAAATCTAAGGGAAATGGAATTTCGGTTGAAGATTGGTTGAAATACGCTCCTGCTGAGTCGATGTCTCTTTTTATGTATCAAAAACCAAAAACCGCAAAAAGACTTTATTTTGATGTAATTCCAAAAGCGATGGATGAATATTTAACTTTTGCACAAAGTTTTAACGCACAAGAAGAGTTAGCAAAGCTTGATAATCCTGCGTTTCATATTCATGAAGGAAAAATTCCGGCGATTAATTTTAATTTAAGTTATTCACTTTTACTAAATTTAGCATCTGCTTGCAACCCAGATAATGACAATGTTCTTTGGGGTTTTATTTCAAAATATCAAAGCGGGTTAACTCCAGAAAATTCACCACTTTTGAAAAAAATGGTGCATAGTGCAATTTCTTATTATAATGACTTTATCAAAAAGCATAAAAAATTTAGAAATGCCACGGAGACTGAAAAGTCGGCGCTTCTTGAACTTATGGCTGAATTAAAAAAATTCCCACAAGAACAATCTCACGATGGTGCATTATTGCAAAATTTAGTTTTCCAAATTGGCAAGAATAATGGTTACGAAAAAAACATGCGTGATTGGTTTTTAGCTCTATATCAAATTCTTCTAGGTCAAGACCAAGGCCCGCGCATGGGTTCTTTTATCGCGCTTTTTGGTATTGACAATTTTGGTAAATTAATTGAAGAAAAACTTAAATAGTTTGTTTTTTCTTGACTGAAATCAAAATTTATAAGATAATAGCAAACAAGCTATTTTCCTTATTTTTTAATAAAACAACATGTCAAAACCAACAACCGCTCCACACGCTCCCTTACCTCCTAAGGTTTCATCACCAAGCGATGGAAGAATTCTTGATGAAGAAAATTTAGAAAATCTTGCCAATTTAGATGTTGTTAATGATTTAAGTGAAATTTTAGAAGAAATCGAAAAAGCCGGATTTCCATCAACCAAAGGAATGTCCAAAGATCAAGCTGCAGTTATAGAATCCACTGAGCGCGAATTTAAAAAACAAGCCAAAGAACTTCGTAAATTACAAAAAGAAATAAATAAAAATCCAGAATTAGCAACAAAGAGTCAGAAAAAATTAAAAGCTTTGATTCAGTCGGTTTTCATCTCAGGCTGCGCTTCTAAAGCGAGCATGGCAAAACTAGTTCAATTTGCTGGAAAATTTAATTTTTTACCAAAAGAATTAAATAAATTTAGCAAAGCTAACGGGTTAAATCCTTTGTGGGCTGCGGTTGCTGGAAATAGAAGCAAGGCAGATCTAGAAGCTCTAATAAATCTAGGATGTGACATTAATGCTAGAGGTCCAAATGGTAATACCGTTGGTCACTTTGCTGCAAATATTGGTGTTAATAAAGATATGATGAAGTCATTGATTTCACTAGGTCTTGACATTAACGCTAAGAATAATTTGAAAATGACGATGCTTGATATTGCTGCTCTTAAAGGCGATAAAAGCTTGTCTAGATTTTTATTAGATAATGGCGCAAAACTTTTTTTATTAGCTCTTTCAAAAGAAGGTAGAGCCCGCGGAAGAGGTGAAGAAGAGATGAAAAAAGATTCCGCTTCTTCTGCGTCATCCGATGGAAAGGTTGAAGAAGTTGCAGCAAAACAAAGACAGGAAGAAGAGGCTAGAAAGGCAATTGAAAATGAAAGAAAGATGATTGAATCATTTATAAGTGCCATAGAAATTCGCCGAAACCAGCTTCATCTCGAAGCGATGCAATCTTCACTCAGTCAAGGATCAGCAGAAAGAATAAAAGCAGAGCAAGAAGCTTTAGAAAAACAAGCCAAGATTGCACAAGATAAGCTATTACATCCTTCTGGGGCAGCTTTGCCAGAACCTTTAATAGCTCATCACCCAGAAGAAGCTGCTATCAAAAAAGAAGATGATTCTAAAGATAGTGAAGATGAAAAGTTATATCTATCTGATGAAAATTATGATCTAGACATTGATTTATTCGCCGGTCTTAGAAATTTAGTTCAACTTGCACAGGCAGTAGGCGAAAGTGCGATTGCTCTTGGGGGAAATATTGTTGATGCAGTTACTAATTTAAAAGCTACAGATCTTCCTCCGGCCTTAGATAATAACGAAGCAGAGAATTCTTATTCTGGCCCATCCTCTTACGAACCTGAACAAGATAATGAAAGCAGTGTTTTTGATGATTTAATGTCGGGAATTGAGGAGATAAAAAATACTATATCTGATGCAGTGCATACAGTATCAGATGCTGCTCACAAAGCTGGAGATGTGGTTAAAGAAGCTTTCACAGGAAGCCCTGAAAAAACAGGCAGTTTTACATCCGGGGTAGAAAGTCGTGCAAAGGCAGGAGGTCAAGACTGGAAAGACTATATTAGTCATAGTAGCGAAGGAAATTCCGGACCAACTAGATAGATTCTTGAACTTTTGAAATCAAATTCAAAAATATATCAGTTTGATAATTATCATGCACACCTTGCATCACTGATGTAATGCGCTCTAAACCCATTCCCGTATCAATACAAGGTTTTGGAAGTGGAACCATTGACTTATCAGATTTCTTCTCAAATTGCATAAAAACTAAATTCCAAATTTCAGTAAAACGATCACCATCTTGATCGCTAGATCCTGGAGGACCGCCAAAAATTTTATCACCATGATCATAAAAAATTTCTGAGCAAGGACCACAGGGACCAACATCTCCCATTGACCAAAAATTATCATCAGTTGCAATTCTAATTATTTTTTCATCTGCCAAATTAGCGATTTTTTTCCAATGATTTGCCGCCTCATCATCATTGTGATAAATTGTTACTAAAAGCTTGTCTTTATTGATTTCAAGCTCTTTGGTTAAAAAATTCCAAGCATAAAAAATTGCTTCTTCTTTAAAATAATCGCCGAAAGAAAAATTGCCCAACATTTCAAAAAAAGTGTGATGGCGCGCGGTATATCCCACATTATCTAAATCATTATGCTTTCCACCAGCTCGCACACATTTTTGCGAAGTTGCAGCACGCTTAAATTTTGGAATTTCCGCACCAGTAAAATAATTTTTAAATTGATTCATGCCAGCATTGGCGAACATCAAAGTTGGATCATTATGTGGAATTAAAGGGCTGGAATCAATAATCTCGTGACCGTTTTTAGCAAAATAATCGAGAAATTTTGTACGAATTTGATTGGTAGATAACATAAAAAAGAAATACGAAATAAATATATTGAGACTGTAGTAAAATTGTCTTTTTCGGTAATTTTGCTACAGCTTCATATTGTAAGGCAAGCTATAAGCCGGATTTTGTATCGCGCTGTAGCTCGCAAGCGAGCATAAGCGGACGACAGTCATTCATCTGGGATTATTATCGCTAATAACCTCAAGCAACCTACCCGAGTGACGATGCGAGAACATCTGCTTCATTAAAGAAGCTTGCCACCCCTATTTGGTCTTGCTCTAAATAGGGTTTTTCCAAATCTATGTTACCATAGAAGCGCGTGAGCTCTTACCTCGCGGTTTCGCCCTTACCCGCCTTCGCTAAAGCTACGGCGGGCAGGCCCCACTTATAGATGTATCTAAGGGCCCGCCCGCCATAGCCTTGGCGAAGGCGGGCGGTATATTTTCTGTGACACTTTCCCTTACAAAGCCTATAGATTCAGCTTTGTCGTCAGCCGTTAACTGATATTTTTTTCTCGAAGAGTCCGGACTTTCCTCTAATTTTCAAATATTTTCATATTAAAATCAGCGACCATCCACTTGCCTTACAAGATAAATAGTCTAAAATGGAATCCTTTCCAAATCAATTAAAGAATTTTTCATGAAAACAGTTTTATCTGGAATTCAACCAACTGGAAATTTACATCTCGGAAATTATCTAGGCTCAATTCGCAATTGGATTGGCTTGCAAAAAAGCCATCGCTGTATTTTTGGAATTATGAATTTACATGCAATTACTGTGCCACAAGATCCTAAAGAATTAAGAAAAAATGTTCTAGATGCAGCCGCAGTTTATTTAGCCTGTGGTTTAGATGCGAAAGAATCAACAATTTTTGTGCAAAGTGAAGTGTCTGAGCATGCAGAATTGGCGTGGGTTTTGGGAAGTTTAACCCCGATGGGATGGTTGAATCGCATGACACAATTTAAAGAAAAATCTCGTATTAATCACCCTCCCCTTGAGGGAGGGTCGATGAACGCCAGTGAATCGGGGAGGGGTCAAAATGATGATTCTAATCTCGGACTCTACTCTTACCCAGTTTTAATGGCCGCTGATATTCTACTCTATAAAGCTGATTTAGTTCCAGTTGGCGAAGATCAAAAACAACATCTTGAACTTACTCGCGACCTTGCTGGCGCATTTAATCGCCGCTTTAATTGCGAATATTTTAAACTTCCAGAACCTATGATTTTAAAGGAAGTGAAGCGAATAATGTCACTGCAAGATGGCACAAAAAAAATGAGCAAATCTGATGAAAGTGATTTATCTCGAGTCAACCTAGAAGATTCCCCTGAAACTATTACAAAAAAGGTAAAAAAAGCTAAAACTGACTCAGAATCAATAATTTCTTTTGATGAAAATCGTCCAGAAATTTTTAATCTTTTAAACATCTTTGCAAGCTTTGCTGATAAGTCTCCACAAGCTATTGCTGATGAGTATAAAAATAGCGGTTATGGTAAGTTTAAAGGAGATCTAGCAGAAGTTATTGTTGAAAAATTACGCCCAATACAAGATAATCTGACGCACTTCAAGCAAGATCAATCTTATATTAGGCAAGTTTTGAATGATGGAAAAATTCAGGCAGAAGAAATTGCAAAAAAAACTAAGCAGGAAGTTTTTGAAATTGTTGGCTTGAGTTAATTTAATAATTTTCTCTTGTAAATATTGCATGAACTTAAAGGGCGCGGTTGCAAACCACGCCCAGCACTATGGGTTAAAATAGTATTACACTTAGCTTGTCGAAGTGTGATTCTAGTTTGGCACTTCAATAAGTTCAGCGTGACAATTGTCGGTAAAAGACATAACAACTGGTATTGATCTAAATTAATTAAGTTTTACAAGTTATAAGATGTACGAAATACCAACTAACTTAGAAGAAGAAATTCTTCGCTTAAAAAAAGAACAAAACGCTGTAATCTTGGCACATTTTTACCAAGATTCAGAGATTCAAGATATTGCCGATTTTGTTGGTGATTCACTTGATTTGTCTCGCAAAGCCGCTGCAACAAATGCTGATGAAATTGTTTTTTGTGGCGTAAAATTTATGGCAGAAGTTGCAAAAATTTTATCACCAACAAAAAAGGTTTTAGTGCCAGATTTTAAAGCTGGATGCAGTTTAGAAGATTCTTGTCAACCTCAGCCATTTGCCGAATTTAAGAAAAAAAATCCTGACCACATTGTAATTACTTACATCAACTGTTCCGCTGAAATCAAGGCTTTGTCTGATATTATCGTTACTTCTACCAACGCAAAAAAAATTATTGATCAATTACCAAAAGATCAAAAAATTATTTTTGCACCAGATCAACATTTGGGTCGCTATATTTCAAAATCCACTGGTCGCAACATGTTGTTGTGGAATGGAAGTTGTATAGTTCATGAACAATTTAGTGAAAAAGAATTAGTAAAATTAACCATCAATCATCCAGAAGCAAAAGTTATTGCCCATCCGGAATGCCCAGAAACACTGCTTTCTTACGCCAATCACATTGGATCAACTTCTTCTTTATTAAAATTTGTTGAAGAAAATCAAGGTGGTGAATTTATTGTTTTAACCGAACCCGGAATGATTCATCAAATGCGACAAAAAAATCCATCAGCAAAATTTTATGATTGTCCATTTGTTGACGCTGCCGGCTGCACGCTTTGCAACACCTGCCCTTACATGAAATTAAATAATTTAGAAAAACTTTATTTAGTGATGAAATATGGTAATGAATCGAAATATGGTGGTGAGCTATTGATGGAAGAATCTCTTAGAATAAAGGCCGAAGTACCTTTGAGAAAAATGTTGGCGATGTCGATTTAATTTGTTTGTTTGAAGGAGCGTATAAATTCTGAGCTTAAGAATCATCCTTCTCAAACTATCAGTTGTTCATTAAAGCTCTGCGTCCAAACATCATAACTCTTTTTTAGAATTAGACATAAAAATAATACTTTGATCATCTATCACTTCCAACATTAATTAAACTTATCATTTTGGCTAATTGCGTTGCTTGAGCTTTTGCAACAGAAGAAGCCGGATTTTTTTCAAGATAAAATCTCATAGCATCTCTGCGAAATTCTTGGTTATTTACTTTAACACTATCGCCTTCAACCTTAAATTTAGTATCATCTGCCTTTATTTTAACCCATTCCTCTTTATAGCCTTTTTTAACTTTAATCGATAAATCATCGCTATCTTCTTCTTTTTTTAATAGCTTTGGATCTATTTTAACCACAATTTCTTCAGCAACTTCTTTTTTCAAAAGCGGAAATTGATCTTCTAAAGATTTTTTAACCTCCACTGGTGGTGGCGCAATTGGCGCTTCTGGCAATGGTTCGGCTGCAACATCTTGAGCTGTTTTTGCCACTTCTGGCGACCTAGCAAGCTCTGAAGTAGAAGAATCTTTTAAGGTCACTTCCTTTTGGCTAGATTCTTTTGACTCCGAATCTACTTCTTCCCTCTCTTCAATCTCCACAACTTCCTCAGTAGCGACTGGCGCCTTTTTATCTTTTGCTTCTTTTTTTCTTCGAACCCTACCTGACTCCCTTTCTTCTTTTGCTACAACTTCCGGTAAAGCTCTTTCTTTTTCTGCTTTTTTCTCTTTGCTTTTATTGGGTGCAACATCTTTTGGATTTGGCGTCACTAGCTCTGCCACTGTTTTTGCAGCAGCTGTTGCCTTTGAAACTTTCTTCTTTTGAGTAGAGTCTTTTAACTCCAATTCCGCCCCTTCTTTCTCTTCAACTTCCGCAGTTTCTGCGGCAGAGCCACGATATCTAACACCAGATTCTTTTGCATCAGATAGAGCTTTTTTAGCTTTCTTAGCCTGCATCTCTTCTTTTTTTCTTGACTCTCTTGCCAACTCCCCCTCTGCTTTTGCCGCAACTTCCGGTAAAACCCCTTCTTTTTCCACTTTTTTCTCTTTGTCCTTAGCGGGTGCAACAACTTTTGGATTTGGAGCCGCTGGCTCTTCTGCTTTTTTTGCAGCAACTTTTGGCGTCTCAGCTGCAGGAATTGCAGAAGCTTTGGTGCCTGCCCGCATTTTTTCTACAGCAGAAAATAAATCACTACCAAGGCAATAAACTTCAATAGGATTATAACCCGCTTTACTTTTTAAAGACTTATCAGCTTCAAAAAAACCTTCCATCATCCATCTGGCAATATCTGGTTTTGAATGAACGCCAGCATAAAATCCTCCCGAGAATAGCGGCATTACAACTTCTGAAATTCCATTGGCATTTAGTTCTTCTCTAAATTTTTTACCAAATTCTTTCATCGCTTTTTCTGCATCTTTAGCGCTATTACCACCTAAATCTGGAGAGGCACTATAAATTATCTTTTTTAGTGGCCACTGATTTATATCACCAGAGTTTTTAAATTTTTCTAAATCAACAAAGCTAACTTTACCAGTAACTTCAGCAACATTTTTTCCAGGCATCACTTTTTGCAGATAACTATTTACACCACCGGTTATTCCTCTTGCATCACAATAAGTGCATAAAGCTCCGTTCATGCCGCCACCGCCAACTTGCCAAAATATACCACTATTTGTAGATCCAGCAATTGCAACAGGAATTTGAGATAATTTTGCAGCTCCCGAGCCCTCTCCTACCTGAGTAAAATTACCTTGTTTTAACTTATGAAATCTGACGCCTTGAACATCTGCGGTTTTAGAAATATTTGGATCGGTTACAGCGGGTTTTGCAGCAGAAGAATCAGCGGCCGCTGGATGAGTGGGCGCAGCTCTTGAAGCACCTCTCTTGTCTTCATCAACCCTAAGAACTGATTCAGTAAATCTTACGCGCCTTGCATCATCCTTGGCTTTTTCTGTTTGAGAAGAAATTATATCAACAGCTTGATTAAACTTTCGCTTCAAATCATCAAAATCTTTTCCCTTAGCACCATCGGCAAGTGTTTTAGCATATTGCAATAGCCCTTCATAAGATTTTATTCCACTAGCTCTGCAAGATTTTTCGATCTCGTTAATAAAAAGTAATAATTTTTCTAAATCAGCTTTAGCGGCTTCAAATTGATCATCAGATAATCTCTTTCCTTTCGACCTTTTTAAATCTTGCCAAGCATTTAAATAGTCTGGATTAAATCCACCACTCTTTTCAAATCCATTAAAAGGAGAAAGCCTCATTATAGCAGCGCAATCAGAACACTGAATTAGTTTTGATGGTTGATCTTTACGACTAGTTAAACCAGCATTACGCTCAGCTTTTGTAACCCCGCCATCTTTATTAGCAACAAGCAGAGATAGCCTAACCGCCTCTTCCTCGCTATATCCATTAGCTTTAAGAATTATAGCTGAATAAACCGCATTTTGATGCTCTAAATGATCAGGACCACCATGCTCTCTAGCTGCATCATGAGAAGCAGTTAAAATCATAGCCAAATCTTGGTCTTCTTTTTTTATTCCAGCTTTTAGATGTTTATTATAAAAATCAGCGAATAATCTAGAATAAACCGAAGTTAAAACCGAATGAATTGGACCATGAATATCGCGTCGATTAAAATCTTTCGCTGCAGCAGCATATTGCCCAATAATTCCTTTGGATTCTGCTAGCCTTAATCTATCTCGAACATATTTTTTAAGATCTGATGGAAGCCCCGCTTCTGACTTGGAAATATTTAATGCAAGATTAAATCTTTGCTGATCTTCATAGCTAACCGCATAAAGCTCAACAACTTGCTTTACAACATCTGGGTTTGGGGTTGTTTTAGAAACGGCGCCTCTCATTAATTTTTTAAATAAATATTAATAAAACTATTCGGAAATTGGCGTAAAATTAGCCAAATCTTTGCATTTTTCCTTCAAATCACTAACAAAGACCATCAACCCAACATCAGATTCTTTCTGACATTCAAGCACATATTTTTGACGCAATTGAGTTAATTCATATTTTCTATAAAGGCCATCTTTAGAATTAATATCTTTTTTTACCTTTTTTTTATCCCTTTCTTTTTTTGCTCTAATTAAATCAGCATCGAAGGTAAGTATACCCTTAATTTGAAGCGAGGTCAAATCATTTTTATTTAAAAAGTCAGAATTTGCCTTGTTTCTTGCAATATCTTCAGCTTCTTGCTCATTTTCTTTTAAAAAACTATTAGGATATTGAATATATGCTTTTTTTTGACAGATCACTTTTTCTTCAGATTCTTTTCGAAATTTTTTCAAATCAACCTCAGAAAAACATTGTTTTGAATTATCTTGCGCCAGAGTGCAGCCTTTGAAATTCTCTTTTTCCAAATAATATTTCATGCAAGTTGGATATTTTTCTTTAGCTTCATTATATCGCTTAATTTCTTGATCAATTTTATTATCAATTACAAAGCCTATATTATAAGAACGATTTGGATATTTTAAATATTCCTTATTTCCGTAAGGCGGAAGCAATTGTTGCTCAGCAATTAAAAACTTACGACAGGCGAAATAATCATCCACTTTAATTTGATCCAGTGTATCAGAATTAAAACCCATCGCTAAACACTGCTTATGTTGGCGATTATCCATTTTTCTTCCCTCTTGCAATAAAACTGCTTCAGGAGTTTCGGCAATTTTTAGCGAAATTTTTGCAATCAAGTCGCTAATTTCTAGATTATATTTTACATTAGCTGAAATTGAGGTATCAGTGCGAATTTTATATTTAGCAAAAGACAGGCGACAGCGCCAATAAAGGCGGCTTTTTTCATTATCAACTTTATTAAAATCTAAATTTAATGAAGTGCAAAATTGATGATCTTGCTTTTCATAATTTTGAATATTTTGCAAATGTGATAAAATATAAGGATCTTTTTTTGACGCACAGGAAGATATGCCGCAAAGAGCCAAGAAAATCAAAAAAGATTTTTGTAAAAGTTTCTTTTGCATGAATAGTTTTATGATCTATTTATAGTTTTTTAAAAAATGAGACTGTCACAAAATTAGGATTTTAATATGCATTTACTAGTAGGACTTGGAAATATCGGGCGCGAATATGAATTAACCCGCCATAATTTTGGTTTTTTATTATTAAACCAAATCCTTGATGATTACAGCTTTATAATGCAATCAAAAAAATTTAAAAGCGAAGTTTTTAGTGGTGAAATCAATGGAAAAAAAATTATTGCTCTAAAACCGCAAACTTTTATGAATCGCTCTGGCCTTGCAGTTGCTGAAGCGGCAAGTTTTTTTAAAATTGAAGCACAAAATATTTTAGTTTTACATGATGATCTTGATTTAGCTTTAGGAAAAATAAAAGTAAAAGTTGGCGGCGGCAATGCTGGACATAACGGCCTAAAATCTCTAGATGAAATGATTGGAAAACATTATATGCGCCTGCGCCTTGGAATTGGAAGACCTGAAAATGAAAAATTTGAAACTTCCGACTATGTGCTCGGAAAATTTGGAACGCAGGAAATGTCTGTGGTTAAAGATATGAATGAGAAAATTTCTGATTTAATTGAAATTTTATTAGAAGGAAATGTGTCGGGGTTTTTAAATGGGTTTTATTTATAACGCCAACTCGTCAATAAGGAACTACCAACTCCCGTCATCCTTGATGCTGAAAGAGTCGAGGATCTCATGAGTTTATACTCCCAAGCAAAACTCAGAGATCCTCGACTCTTTTAAAGCCAAGGATAACGGGAGTTGGTAGTTCCTTATTGACGAATTGGCGTTTATAGGGCGCGCGGAATATGCGCGCTCTATTTTTTGAATTAGCAAATATTAACTATCTTGCAAAAGCTTCTTATAAGCAGCTTCGTCCATAGTATCATCTAAATCAGCTTGATTAGAAATTTTTACTTTAGCAATCCAACCATTTTCAAAAGCTGAGTTATTAACTAATTCTGGTTGAGAATTAAGAGAATCATTAGCTGCAACTACTTCACCAGAAACTGGAATATAAACATCACTCGCTGATTTTGAAGATTCAACAACAGCAAAAGCGTCATGTTTATTATATTTATTTCCAACTTTTGGAAGTTCCACATAAACTAACTCTCCTAATGCTTCAGCAGCATAGCTGGTGATGCCAATTGTAGCAATATCACCTTCAACTTTTATCCATTCATGATCTTTTGTAAATTTCATATTTTCTCCAAAAATTTAGTTAAATAATTATTTTTAATAAATATCTCTTCGCAAATAGCAAACACATTCATTATCACGCTGATTTTTTATTCTTTGTCACACTGAGCTTGTCGAAGTGTGATTCAAGCCCGATTGCTAAAATCACACTTCGACAAGCTCAGTGTGACAAAGAATAAAAAATCAGC
>CAMDMO010000016.1 GCA_945902255.1 Rickettsia typhi
GGAAGACCAAAGGGAGTTGAATTAACTCATCGCAATTTAGTTTCGCAAATCAAAGATACTGCAGAATTTTTTCCACTAAAAACTCAAGATGTTGCTTTGTCTTTTTTGCCTCTAGCTCATATTTTTGAGCGAATGGTTATGATGTTTTATATCACCCAAGGAATCTCAATTTATTTTGCTGATGATATAAAAAATGTTGGACCAGCTTTAAGAGAACTTAAGCCAAGCCTGATGACATCAGTTCCTAGAATGCTGGAAAAAGTTTTTTTACGCATTAAAGAAAATGCCGAAAATGCTAGTGGCTTTAAAAAAATATTAGCAAAGAAAGCTATTGAGCAAGCTTTGAAAAAAAACCCAAATGAAAAAAGTAAATTTATTGATAAAATTTACGACCTTTTAGTTTATAAAAAATTTCGCGCAGCTTTGGGTGGTAATATGAAAATGATAATTTGCGGTGGAGCTGCGCTGTCAGAAGATTTAGAGTGTTTTTACAAAAATATTGGGATTAATTTATTTTGTGGTTACGGACTTACCGAGGCTTCTCCGGTGCTAACCGCAAACTGTCCAAAAAATAATAAATTTGGCACAGTTGGAAAAGCTTTCCTTTCTGTTGAATTAAAAATTGCTGAAGATGGTGAATTGCTTGGTCGAGGCCCTAATGTTATGCGCGGCTATCATAACCAAGCGGAAAAAACTAAAGAAGTTATTGAAAATGGTTGGCTAAAAACCGGTGATTTAGCGCAAATTAATCAAGATGGTTTTGTAAAAATTATTGGACGCAAAAAAGAATTATTTAAAAACGCTAATGGTAAATATGTTCGCCCCATTCCAATTGAGCAAAAATTGGTGCAAAATTTAGGATTTTTAATTGGCGCGATTATTATCGCTGAAGGCAGAAAATTCACCTCTGCAATCCTTTTTGCTGATTTTGAAATTATCGAAAAATTTAGGGAAAAATTTGACTGCAAAAAAATGTCAAATGAAGAGTTTTTAAATTCAGAAATTTTGAAAAAATTTACACAAAATGAAATCGATAAAATCAATAATAGCCTTGATAATTGGGAACAAATTAAAAAATTTTCTATTTCAAATTTAGAGATATCAATTGAAAGTGGCGACATTACGCCATCAATGAAGCTAAAGAGAAATGTTTTGGAAGAAAAATGCAAAGATGTGATTAACGGGTTTTATAAATAAATCGATTCACATCAAATTTAAATTCCCATAATTCTCCAGCTGGGCGTGTTTTGTAACCGCGCCTTCATGTTCATAAAAAATTTCAAAATCTATGATTTACTTAAATTTGACATGAATATTTAGAACGGAGTTACAAACTCAACCCAGCTAAAGCGCAACACACCTAAATTCACATCAAATTCAAATTCCCATAATCCACATCGCGATGATATTTTTTCTTGGTAAATGCCAAAATTAAACCAAAACAAATCGCCATTGAAATCATCGAAGATCCGCCATAGCTGATAAAAGGAAGTGTCATCCCTTTTGTTGGTAATAATTTTAAACTTACTCCAATATTTACAACTACCTGCATTGTAAATTGCAGCATCAAACCACATAAAGATAAATAGACAAACATATCCTCTTCATCTAAAGCACGCTTGATTATGCGAGTAATTAGATAGGCAAAAATTAAAATAATTATTAGACAAGAAAATATACCATATTCTTCACCGACAACCGCAAAAATAAAGTCGGTATGAGCATCGGGAATAAATTTTTTTACCACACCATTACCTGGGCCATTGCCAAAAAAAGAGCCGTTAACAAAAGCGTCCAGAGATCTTTCTACCTGATAATTTTTACGATCCGAGTCAAGAAAACGATTAATTCTATCTTCAACATGGGGGAAAGCTACATAAGCTCCAACCCCGCCAATTAAGCTAATAAATATAATTGCAGAAATTAGCGGAATTGGTAAGCCGTAAATAAAAAGCTGTGCGATCCATAATACGCTAAAAGTTAAAGTCATGCCGAAATCAGGCTGCAGTAAGAGCAAGCAGACAATTATAAAATAAAGTGCAAAAGAAATTCCATATTTCACAGTCCATTTTTGAAAATGAAATTTTTGTAAAATATAAGCATTAAAAATAATAAAAAATGTCTTAGCAAACTCTGATGGCTGTAGAGTAAATCCAAAAATAGAAATCCATCTTTTTGCACCCTTAGCTTCTGCTCCAAAAAGCAAAACCATAACTAGTAATATGATTGCCGTAAATAATCCAAGCAGTGAGAAGATCTTGATTTTTTCTTGATCTAAAAAGGAGATTACTATCAATAAAATTACCGCTACAAAAGCAAAAAATAGCTGTTTTTTTAGAAAAAAGAACTTTTCAACATTAATTTTTTTAGCAATCGCCGGACTAGAACTAGCTATCATCATTAGTCCAAAAACAATAATTCCAAGCACAATAAGAAAATTTACCTTATCAATATCAAGCCACCATTTTTTAAAGAAATTTAGGTGGCGGCGGTCAAATAGCTGAGCCGAAGAAGAAAATGTGATCATAATTTAGTGCTTTTATCTGATTTCAAAAATAATATTTAATTAAAAAGCCTTTATTTAAACTTTTCCATTACTAAATTTAGTTATAATTTTTACCAAATGTCTCAACAAAAGACAAATAAATCTCTATCAAAGAAGTCATGACAAAAAAAAGTTCAAATAAAATGTGGGGTGGAAGATTTGACCAAAAACCATCAAATTTGATGCAAGAAATCAATCAATCAATCACTTTCGATAAAAAGCTTTACAAGCAAGACATTAAAGGCTCTATAGCTCACGCAAAAATGCTAATTAAAGCTGGAATTTTAAACGAAAAAGAAGCGAAAAAAATTATTGATGGTTTAAATAAAATTAAAGCAGAAATTGAATCGAATAAATTTATTTTTAAAATTGAACTTGAAGATATTCACATGAATATTGAATCTCGTTTAAAAGAAATTATTGGTGATACTGCTGGAAAGCTTCACACCGCAAGGTCTCGCAACGATCAAGTTGCATTAGATTTTCGCCTTTTTGTTCGCGATGAAGTTGATGAAATAAAATCTCTATTATTAGAATTGGAAAAAAGCTTAGTTGCAAAATCAGAAAAAAATCTTGATACCATTTTACCTGGATTTACTCACCTGCAAGTTGGTCAGCCAGTGCTTTTTGCTCATCATTTATTAGCTTATTTTGAAATGTTTAAACGCGACATTTCAAGACTTGATGACTTACGCCACCGAATGAATGAATGCCCTTTGGGATCCTGCGCTTTGGCTGGAACTTCATTTCCAATTTTTCGCGAAATGACCTCAAAAGAATTAGGATTTAGACAACCAACTGCAAACTCAATGGATTCAGTATCTGATCGTGATTTTGCTATCGAGTTTTTATTCTGTCTATCACTTATCAGCACCCATTTATCAAGACTTGCGGAAGAAATTGTGATTTGGATGAGTAAAGGTTTTGAATTTATAAAACTCTCTGACGCCTTTACTTCCGGCAGCTCGATTATGCCTCAGAAAAAAAATCCAGATGCAGCAGAATTAATTCGCGGTAAAAGTGGCAGAATTTTCGGATCACTTTTTTCTCTTCTTACAACAATTAAAGGCCTTACCCTTACTTATTCTAAAGATATGCAAGAAGATAAGGAGCCAGTATTTGATGCCACCGAAAATATAAAGCTATGCTTAAGAGCAATGAGTGGAATGATTGACGATATAAAGGTCAATCAAGATAACATGTTAAAAATGGCAAAAAGCGGCTATTCTACAGCAACTGATCTTGCTGACTGGTTGGTAAAAAACTTAAAAATGCCATTTCGTGACGCTCATCATGTTACAGGTCAAATTGTAAAAATTGCTGAAAATAAAGGGCTAGATTTAAATGAGTTAAAGCTTGATGAAATGCAAAAAGTTGAAAAAAGAATTACTAAGGAAGTTTTTAAAATATTAAGCGTAGAAAATTCTATCGCCAGCAGAACCAGTGTTGGCGGCACTTCTCCACTTAGGGTAAAAGAAGAAATAGCAAAAGCAAAAAAATTTTTAAACTAGATTTATGAAATTAAAAAATATTTTTTGGATAGTTCTTTTAACTTTTTTTACCCTCACCTCTTGCGGTAAAAAAAGCGCCCTAACCTACCCAGAGGGACAAAAACGCCCTAAATTTGACAATGTTGTTGATGAAAAATAAGGGTTTTTAAGCTTTTATATTTTTTAAGAAGAATTGGCGTTTATAAATAATTTATAATCCCTCCCCCAAAACATAATAGATATTTTACATCACCTCAAACTAGGTTGGTAATGCCACATACTAACATAATAATTTGAGGAAAGCTTATGAAAATAAAATATTTATTAACTGCAGCACTATTGATTGGCTCTACATCTTGTATTAATAAAGAGATGAGTAACAACCTACGCCATTCATATTCTACTCATGAAAAAATTGGAATGGCAAATATTGAATTTCAAACTTTACGCGACTTAAAGCATGGCGCAGCCTGCTCTTACAATCTTTTTTATATAATACCATTTGGCAACACTTCCATATTTCTTGCCGCAGAAGAGGGGGCGGTTAACAAAATTTCTTATATTGGCGAATCAGGTTTTTGGAGCTTCCCTTTTTCTAAAACTTGCACCGAAGTCTTTGGAAGTTAAAAATGAGAGTAATTTACGTTGCGAGAAAAACAGTGATAAAGTGCCGGTTTTTAGATAAAAAACTACAAAAGAACCACCACCCTCTATGCGAGAGCATCGAGGGTGGTGAGGCGCCAGTCTTTATAGATAATTTATATCCCCAGCATTACTACATATATCATCTTTATCCCCAACTAATCTAACTTTATTCATCGAGAGGTTTGCTATTCTCTCTGTTTTTTAACTAATCGAGAAATTTAAATGTTTAATTGGACAATCACATTTCTGATTATTGCTTTAATTTCTGGATTGCTTGGATTTACTGGAATTGCCGGGGTGGCGATTGATATGGCGAAAATAGTTTTTTTCATATCTTTGCTATTTTGGTTTATCGCCGTAATAACTGTTAACAAGTTTTCTAATAAAAACAAATAATATAAGGAGGCTTCATGAATAACAAAACCAATATAATCGGTCGCAAAATCAATAAAACGACTTTCACGGTAACAACTGTTGTGGCTGCTATAGCGCTTTTAAGTTCTTGCTCTTATCATAAAAAGCATCAAACAACTCAAGATTGCAGCGCTATATTTGAAACTCGCGATACTAAAGCATCTAAACTAATTGATAAGGGTTCTCAAAAAACTAGTGACAATAAGTCTGGCAAAAGCACTCTTACCACTGAATGTAAAGTTTTGGAAATTAGGCCGGATAAAAATACCAAGTGTGAATTTGTTGGATCAAATAAAATTGATAATTTATCAGAGGCGCTTAGCAATGATAGCGGTGATAAAATAATCCTTATTACTCCTCAAAGTCAGCTTGATAATTTGGGTAAAATGGCTGAAAAATACTTAGCTTCAACTGGATTTGATATCAAAAAACACTTTGATACCGACGTATTTAAAAGCTTTAATTTCGCCTATAAAGGCATGAGATGTGAGTTTGCTAATAAGGAAGTTGTTATTTGGTCAGGAAATAAAAAATTAATTCTTTCTATAAAAAAACAATTAATTATTTAAAAAAACGAGAGCGAAGCAATTCGCTTCTTTGCAAAAGGAAAAGCCGATCTAATTTAGGTCGGCTTTTTTGTTGGTTATGGAATTAAATACCAGCATTAGTCCTGGTGTCATCCCCGCGTAGGCGGGGATCCATGTTGTGTCTAACGAAGTTTAAAAGTTATTTTCTTTATAACATCTTCAATCTGTTTTATTGTATAAGCCTTAGAAAATCCTGTATTAATAACAAAATCAGATCTCTTTTTTCTCTCTGAATTACTTATTTGATGCGACTTAATTTGTTGGAATTTTTTTTCTAAATTTTTTTTCTCTGAAAGAAATTTTTTTGGATTTAATTTTCTTACCCTTGTTAAAAAGCGACGCCTCTGAATTGATGGCGCTATTACTAGAGAAATAATTTTATCGCACTCATATCCTTCTTTTTCAAGCAATAGAGGAATATTTAAAATAGCGATTTTTTTATTATTTTGCTTAGCTTCTAAAATAAATTTTTGCTGCTTTTTTCTGACTTCTAAATGCAGAATTTTTTCTAAAATGGATAACTTTGTTTTATCGCTAAAAACAATTTTTCCCAAAATATTTCTATCTATAACCCCTGATTTTACAGCATCTGGAAAGGAATCGCCAATTTTGGAAATTATTCTTTTATCATTGATTAAAATTTCATGAACTTCTCTATCGGCATCAAAAATTGCTGCACCTTTTTTTTCAAAAATTGATGCAACAAAATTTTTCCCTGAGGCGATGCCGCCTGTAAGTCCAATTATTTTCATAAAAGTTCTTGCGGAATTTCTACTTGGCAGAATTCTAAATTATTTCTTAGGTTTGCTTTTAATTTTTCTAGATTTTCATTAGAATTTGCTTCGCATCTTGCCACTAAAGCTGCTTGAGTATTAGAAGCGCGCATTAGCCACCAACCATTGCCATCAGTTACTCTAATTCCATCAATATCATCAAATTGTAAACCGGATTCTTTTAGATTTACTTTTAAATCATCAATGATTGAAAATTTTCTTTCTTCAATGCAGTCAATGCGAATTTCTGGAGTTGCGAAAGCTTGTGGCAAAGATTTGCGAAGCGTTGCAAGAGAATCAAAAGATTTAATTATAATATCAATAATTCTAATCGCGGCATATAGCGCGTCGTCATAACCATAATATTTGTCAGCAAAAAATATGTGACCACTCATCTCTCCAGCCAATACCGCTTTGGTTTCTTTCATTTTTGCCTTAATAAAAGAATGACCAGTTTTCCACATTACTGCATTTCCACCAGCTTTTCTAATTTCATCAAATAAAATATTACTCGCTTTAACATCAGCAATGATTGTGGAATGAGGTCTGTCTTGCAAAATATCACGAGCGTAAAACACCATTAATTGATCACCCCAGATAATTTCACCTTCGTTATCAACCACACCAATGCGATCACCGTCACCATCAAAGGCGATTCCTATATCGCAGCTCTCTTTTAAAACAACCGCCCTTAAATCTTCTAAATTCTTTGGAACAGTAGGATCGGGATGGTGATTTGGAAAATTGCCATCAACTTCTTCAAAAAGTAAAATATGATCAGCGGCAATTTTATTGGTTAATCTTTTCATAATTTCACCAGCAGAGCCATTTCCGGCATCCCAAGCAATTTTTAATTTTCTTTTTGGAGCAAATGCATCAACTTCATCCAGTAAGTGGCTTTCACTTTCTGCCAAACTTGAGTCATATAAAAGTCTTTCGATATATTTATCAGAAACATCTTTCGTATCAAAACTACCCTCTTCATTTACAAAATCAGCCTCTTCAGCAATTATTGCTAAATTTTTTATATCATCACCAAAAAATGGACGGTCTTTTAACATCATTTTAAAACCGTTATATTCTTTGGCGTTATGAGAGCCGGTAATCATTATTCCAGCATCTTGGTTTAAATGATAAACAGAGAAATAAAGCATTGGAGTTGGTCCCATGCCAACATCAATTACTTCTAATCCTGATTCTACCAAACCTTTTATTAATTCAGCTTTTAAAGAAGGAGAGCTTAAGCGCCCATCGCAAGCCACTGAAATTTTTTTCTTACCAGATTTTTTTAAAAAAGATGCAAATGATTTTGCGACATAAAAAGCGTCTTTATCATGAAGAGTTTGACCATAGATGCCGCGAATATCGTAAGCACGGATAATTGATGGATGAAATTTATGAGTCATTTTTTTTAAGAATTAATTTTATTGATTGTTGGCGAAGAGGCTGAGCCATATTTTTTTATTTCCATTCTGCCAGCTAAATAAGCTGCTCTGCCAGCCTCAATTGCAAGCTTCATAGCTCGCGCCATTAAAATTGGATTTTTTGCCTTAGCAATTGCAGTATTCATCAATACTCCATCACAACCCAATTCCATAGCAATAGCCGCATCAGAAGCGGTGCCAACACCAGCATCAACAAGCACGGGAACCTTTGATTGTTCAACAATAAATTCGATATTTAAACGATTTTGAATACCAAGTCCAGAACCAATTGGTGCAGCTAGTGGCATAATTGCGCAGCATCCGATATCTTCCAACTCTTTTGCAACAATTGGATCATCAGAAGTGTAAACCATCACCTGAAAACCATCTTTAATTAGAATTTCTGCAGCCCTAATGGTTTCAACAACTTTTGGATAAAGTGTTTTTTCATCAGCCAAAACTTCTAATTTTACTAAATTCCACCCTCCTGCGGCACGCGCCAATCTTAGCGTGCGAATTGCATCTTCAGCAGTAAAGCATCCTGCGGTATTTGGAAGATAAGTATATTTTTTTGGATCAAGAAAATCTTGCAACATCGGCTCGCCTTTTTTTTCAATATTAACCCGACGAACCGCTACTGTAACAATCTCTGCACCGCTTGCTTCTATTGCTGCAGACGTCTCAAAAAAATCCTTATATTTTCCGGTACCAACCAGAAGGCGAGATTTGAATTTATGACCAGCAACTTCAAAAAAGTCATTATCAAGCATTATTATAGACCGAATTTTTTAGAAAAAATTGTAACTAATAATAAAACTATAGGAGCAACAAGCATCATGCCGTCAAGTCTGTCAAGCACTCCGCCATGCCCTGGAATTATATTGCCAGAATCTTTTACGCCAAAAATTCTTTTAAATTTTGATTCAAGTAAGTCACTAGCTTGTTCAATAACCGCTAAAATAGCACTCACTAACACAAAAAACATCACTCCACCTTGAAACATGAAAGAGCTTATAAAGCCAATTAGAATGCTAGCCATAACTCCACCAAGCAGACCTGACCAAGTTTTATTTGGGCTAATTTCTGGCGCCATCTTCGCACCACCTAGAATTTTACCAGCAAAGAATGCAAAAATATCTGTGGTCCAAATCACTGCAAACATCCAAAACAAAATATCTGAATCTAATAAGCGTAATTTAATCACAGAAAAAATTGGAATTAAAATATAAAATAAACCAATTAACTGCCATTTAACCTGATCTTTTGCGGTTTTAATAAGATTTAACCATTCCACGGTCATTAAAATTACTATGGCAATAACCAAAATAAAGAAAATATTAATTGAGTAAAAAATTGCGTAAAGCGCTAGCGGAATCAGCACTAAAGCACTTAGAACGCGCTGTCTTGTGTTATCTTTTGGATCTAGTTCATCAATTTTTGTAACCACTTTATGAAATATATTGCCAAAAAAAGAAAGGGCTCCCTTGGTTACTTTTTTCACATTTTCAAAGTTTTTTATCTTATCTTTTGCCATATCGTCTCTCTCTTTTGTTAAAATTATTAATAGCTTTTAGTAAATCTTCTTTATTAAAATCTGGCCAAAAAACTTTTGTAAAGTAAAGTTCGGCATAAGCCGCCTGCCAAAGCAGAAAATTACTTAATCTGAAATCTCCCGCGGTTCTAATGAATAAATCAGGATCGGGAATTTCTGGCCTATAAAGATTATTTGCGAAAATTTCTTCATTGATTTCATTCACACTAATTTTACCGCTAGTAACTTCAAGAGCTATCTTTTTTGCTGCATCAACAATTTCTTGTCTCGATCCGTAGCTAAATGCTACATTCAAAACCAGTGATTTATTATTTTTTGAAATATTTTGAATATGATTAATTTTAGCCTTTATTTCATCTGATAGTTTTTCTAAATTTCCGGAAACTAAAATTTTGACATCTTTTTTAATTAAAGGCGCAGTTTCTTTGTCAAGATATTCGCTTAACAGCCTCATCAAATAACTAACTTCATCTTTCGGGCGATTCCAATTTTCAGCAGAGAAAGCGTAAATCGTTAAATATTTAACTCCAATTTCAATAGCGGCTTCAGCGATTTTTCTAACATTTTCTGATCCGCTTTTGTGACCAATTGATAGTGGTAAATTTTTTGATTTTGCCCATCTTGAATTGCCATCCATAATAATAGCAACATGGCTTGGGGGATTTACTTGATCTTTCGCTTGATTATTTTTTTTCTTAAAAAAAATCATTTAAATTTTCATTAAATCTTTTTCTTTTACCGCAGTTACTTCATCAATTTTTTTAATAAATTCATCGGTAATTTTTTGAATAATATCGCTAAATGAATGAATTTGATCTTTTGAAGCGGCAATTTCTTTTTCTCTTCTCTTAAATTCATCTAAAATATCGCGCCTGTTATTGCGAATGGCTACCTTTTTATCTTCGCCATATTTTTTTGCCAATTTAACTAAATCTTTGCGGCGCTCTTCACTAAGTTTTGGCAGAATAATTCTCATTGTCATGCCATCAACTAAAGGATTAAATCCTAGATTGGAATTAACTATTCCTTTTTCAACTGCTTTAATATTTTCACGATCCCACACTTGGATTACTAAAGTTGAAGAATCTGCAACCGAAACCGATGCAACCTGTGAAAGTGTCATAATTGAGCCATAAACCTCTACTCTAACAGGATCTAACAAGTGAGGATTTGCTCTGCCAGTTGAGATGCTATCCATGTCTCTTTTTAAAAAGAGCATAGTTTCTTCCATTTTTTTGCGAGACTTATCAACTAATTCATTTATCATATATTAATTAATTATTGTAAATTTACCTTTGCCTTGCACCACATCACAAAGTGCGTTTTCACCTTTAATTGAAAAAACCACAATTGGCAATTTATTATCTTTAGCAAGTGTAATTGCAGTTTGATCCATAACTTTTAGATCTTGTTTCAAAACATCGATATAGCGCATTTTTTCGTAACGAGTAGCTGTTTTATCAAGCTTAGGATCAGCGGAATAAACACCATCAACTTGCGTGCCTTTTAAAATTACATCACAATTAACTTCAACAGCGCGAAGCACGGCAGCAGTATCAGTTGTAAAAAATGGATTACCAGTTCCGGCAGAAAAAATTACTACACGACCTTTTTCTAAATGACGAGAAGCGCGACGCTTAATGTAAGGCTCACAAATGCTATTCATCGGAATTGCGGAAAGCATGCGGGTTTCAACGCCTAGAGTTTCTAGGGCACTTTGCAATGCTAAGCCATTAATACAAGTTGCTAACATTCCCATGTAATCAGCGCTGACTCGCTCCATTCCAACTGCAGCTTGGGATACACCACGAAAAATATTTCCACCACCAACAACTATCGCAATTTCGCAACCCAATTTATGAGCCGAAATAATTTGACCACAAATTTTTTTTATCGCCTCTAAATCATGACCAAAGCCCTTGTCACCCATTAAAGCCTCACCAGAAACTTTGAAAAGGATTCTTTTGAACTTTAAATCAGATTTTTTTGGCATATTTTATTTATCTTAGTTATAACGCTTTGGCTTAGCCAAGAATCTCTCATCATCCTGAGTAATTTTTAAACAAAGGATGATGAGAATATTTTAATTACTTGGTCATCGCTGCTACTTCTGCAGCAAAATCATTTTCTTTTTTCTCAATTCCTTCGCCAAGAATAAAAAGTTTAAAAGATTTTATTTTTGTTTCAGAGTTTTCTTTACTAAATTTAGAAACCAAATCTTTAATCTTTAATTTATCATCCATTACAAAAACTTGTTCCAGAAGAACAACTTCTTCATAATATTTTCTAATTCTTCCTTCGATCATTTTTTCAATGATGCTTTCAGGCTTACCTGAAGAGCGCGCTTGCTCTTTCAAAACTTCAACTTCTCTTTTTAATCTCGCAGGATCAACACTTTCAATTGCAAGAGCTTCTGGTTTTGCTGCAGCAATATGCATTGCAACTTGTTTACCAAATTCTTCCAATTTATCTTTAGTGGCGCCAGATTCAAGAGCAACTAAAACCGCAATTTTGCCAATATTTGGAGCGATAGAATTATGGATATAGCTAACAACCAAACCACTGTCAACTGATGCAGAAGAAATTCTTCTAACATTGATATTTTCACCAATAATTCCGATTTGATTTTTTACTTCCACATCAACAGTGTGAGATGTATTTGGAAAATTAGATTCTTTAAATTTTTCAACATCATCACCAAAATTAATCGCAGCTTTTGCTATTGTTGAAACCAAATCTTGGAATTTTTGATTACGAGCCACAAAGTCGGTTTCAGAATTTACTTCGACAATCGATGCTTTATTGCCTTCGCGATAAATTGCAACCGCACCTTCAGAAGTAACACGACCGCTTTTTTTAACTGCTGAAGAAAGACCTTTTTTTCTAAGCCAATCAACTGATTTTTCAAAATCATCACCACATTCACTAAGAGCTTTATTGCAATCAGAAATACCACATCCTGTGCTTTCGCGTAATTTTTTAATTAATGCTAGATCTGCCATATATTTTTAGATTAAATTTTTATGAGGTTTATTATGTTATGTAAAATGTCGATTCAAAAAAATCGGTCAAGATAAAAACTTAAAAAAACAAGATTTATCTTGAGGGTGCCAATTCGGCTGATAAAAAATCTTCCCAACTAGTCATCTTTTTTCAGTCTAGGACCTGAGGATCTCACGAACTTTGCTCAAGAATTATAAACTCATGAGATCCTTGAGCGCTTATGCGCTCAAGGATGACGGGTATGAAGATGTTTTTTATCGGTGAATTGTGGCGTTTAGAGTTATTTTATTTTTCAGCGGCTGGTTTTTTAGCTGCTGGTTTTTTGCTAGCTTCAGTTTTAGCTGCAGCTGGCTTTTTAACAAATTCTGTTTTTGCAGCAGGTTTTTTAGTAAAATCTTTTTTACCTTTAAAATCTCTTGGTTCTTTTTTTTCAGCTTTTTCGCTGTTAGAATTTTTGAAATTTTCAATGTTAGGTAATTCGCTATCGCTAAATTTGCTAACATCAACTCCTGCAACTGCCATATTTTCTTTGATTCCAGCGATTGCTGCATCAGAAATTAAGCGACAGAAAAGTTTAATTGATTTTGCTGAGTCGTCATTTCCAGGAATTGGATAAGTAATTCCGGTTGGATTACAATTACTATCAAGAATTGCCATAATTGGAACGCCTAATTTCTTAGCTTCAGCAATTGCTAAAGATTCTTTGTAAGTATCAATTACAAAAACTAGATCAGGATATCCGCCCATGTTTTTGATTCCACCAAGAGCTTGTTCAAGCTTTGATCTTTGTCTTTCAAGAACTAGTTTTTCTTTTTTATTGTAACCAATTTCGCTATCAGCTAATTGCTCTTCAATTTTTTTCAAAGTTTTAATTGATTGAGAAACTGTTTTCCAGTTGGTTAACATTCCGCCAAGCCATCTGAAATTAACATAATATTGACCACATCTTTTAGCGGCTTCAGAAACTACATCAGCGGCTTGTTTCTTGGTTGCAACGAATAAAATACGACCATTATTTTTTGCAATATCTCTAACTATTTTTAAAGATTGATGAAGAAGTTCTGCGGTTTTAGTTAGATCGATAATACTAACACCGTTGCGGCTAGTATAGATATATTTCGACATTTTAGGATTACGACGCATGGTCTTGTGACCGAAGTGAACACCAGCTTCTAGAAGCTGTTTAATTGTAAATTGAGGAAGTTCGATTTTTGACATATATTTTTTAATATTTGGTTAGTTACCAAATAACAACAAAACCAGACTTCTTAATAAAACAAAAAGACTAGCACCAAAGCGTTGCTATTTGTGACAATAAAGGAAATTTACTTAAAAGAAATTTAAGCATGGCGGCAATTATATTAAGAGGGTAATAAGAATTCAAGAAGGAAATTTAAATTGAATTAAAATCGTTTAAGAGACTTATGGAAAGGGATAACCAAGAGTGATAATTATTTTAATCCTAATGTTGAATAATTGGGGGATAAGCCTTTTGCCGAAGCTTTACTTGGTGAGATTGAGGCTGCCTTAATTGTATCTGAAGCTGCCTCAACTAAATCTGAAACTGCTTCAACTGCATTTGAAGCTGAAGCCGTTACAACCGCAGAAGAACCAGCTCCAATAGATGATTGCAAGGCTATTCCTAAATTAGTATCGCTCAAACTAATATCTTTTATATGCTTATAAGATTTACAACCAAAAGCTTCCACAGCAGCAAAACATCTGTCTCTATCTTCACCAGGATTTTTAAAACAACTTCTCATTAATGATTCGGAATCTTCGCGCTGTATAAACTCATCACTAGGAACTAAGGTGATTGACTCACCATCATATTCTTCCCAGCCAATTACAAATGTACTATTTCTTGGCTTCTTAATAGATATTTCTTTCGCATCTGGAAATGGAAAAGCACTTCCAACAAAAGAGGATAAAACCATCGGCTTACTGCATTCCAATATTACTCTCTTCAAATTATCATAAAAATCTTTAAAAGAAATTTCCTTTCTTTCTGAACCAACATAAAATGAAAAAGGATTTTTCGTGAGATGAATTGGTATATTGTAGGATCTATCTTCGTCACTAGCTATATCATCTCTTAATACCCTCACCTCTTCACGCCTAAATGCAGAATCAATATTCAAAACCAATGCTCGCTTTCCTTCTGGCTTATATTTTATAAAAGGATGAAATTTCTGCTCCTCATTTCCAGCAGATCCAATTGAAATAACAACTACATCAAATTTTTCTATCTCTTTAGAAAATTCTGCTAAAAATTTTATAGATAATCTATTTAACTCTTCATATTCATCAATACCCACTCTACCCACCGTAGATTTCATACGAAAAATTCGATCAAGTTCCGATATTTCTTCATATATTTCGTCGATTATAGACATGCTTAATAGATTTTTAAAAGTTAATGAAAAGCCAAGCTAATTAAGGATATAATCGCCAATATCAAACTTATATAAAGAATAAAAACAAATCTTGGATTTTTGATTGAAAATTTTTGATTTTTCTGCACCATTTTAGATTTATCACCGTCTTTATCAACCACGCTATATTCAGCATTTATAATTTTATTGCCTTTATTTGAGATGCGTCTCACTAGTTTTTCAAAAACAAAAACCCATAAAAGATAAATTGCAATTGGAATTAAAGCTGGCCAGATTTTTAATAAAAATTTTAGCATAATTTTTTGATTTTTAGTTGTTGTGCTAATAAGACGCCTTAATTAATAGCGACTAGCTCCTCCGCCTTTAGATAAATCAGGAGATTTTCTTTCTATATTACGCATATTACTTTGAATTGAATTATGCAGAAGTATCATTCTATCCATAAATATTTTTAATATAGAAGATTCGTCTGATTCTGAATATGATGAAGCGCCGGCAGTAACGGCAGCGGCACCAGCGCTTCCACCGCCAGAACCGCGAACTCTGACATCGTCAAATAACCTACTGGCATCCATCGCTGCAACTAATGCTGAATCTGGATATGTTGCAGTTGCGGCCGAAGTTCCACTTCCAGCTCCGGCTCCTGCCCCTGCTGCAGAAGCACTAGCGCCACCATAAGCGCCACCAACATTAGAAGCTTTATGTAAGTCAAATAATACCTCGAAATCGTGAGCTGGATCAGAAGAACTTCTATGACGAAATCCAGAAACAATAGAAGGAGTAAAATCTGCAGAGAAAGCTCTTTTACGACCATGCTGCGTATAATCATAACCCGCGGGATAATCAAACCCGAAATCCGTCTCTAAAGCCGCAGAACCACCGAAATCTCTATAGATTCCCATAAGAAACTTTATTTCCTCTTGAGACTTTTTTATAATTTTAACATCTCTTATAGTAACTTGCCTTTGAACAAACTCTGAAGCCTCCGCTATATCTCTAGATATTGCCTGCATTTTATGAAAATCTACACGAGTTTCTTCTTGAATTAATCTTGATAATTTTTGAATTACTAAAATCAACAATTCATCTTTTGAACTAATCTCTTCACCATCTTCATCTTCTCCTTCCACTATTGTTTCAAGTAATGCATTTGACAATAAAGTTGGCTCTTCATAATCACGCGGAGAGATGTCGCGATTCGTACCATCTATAGAGCTAACAACCTTTGCCAATGAATAAGACCTATAATAATAATGTTGTGACGAGAAATCTCTAATACAATCTCTTATTTCCCGCTTTCTTGAATCTATATCAAAAGCAGCATTACTCAACAACTCATCCCTACATCCTCTATCACAACATAAATTAAATATTGCAGCATATACTACTGCTTTTTCATTAGTTGGCTGACCTATTTTTGTTTGAAAATAAACAAGAAGATTATCAACCAATGAAGCACTATCAGTTGTTTTATAAACCTTATCTAACAACATTGCTACGCTAGAAACCTCGCCTTCTTCGATTGCAGCCTGCAAGGTTTCTTCACTAACTTCAATATCGCAGTCAATCATTAACTGTAAAAAATCTTCATTATGATTTTTTATTATATCTTTAAAAAACCTTTGCATGCCAACGGTGTCAATTAATGCGCCTCTTTTAATTAAAGCAACCGCTACCATTAAATTAGATATCATAAACGCACTATCTAGCAAGCTAACACCATCAACATCGCGTACGGAATTTACATCTGGAATTTGTTTAATAATACCAATTACATCAACAACACTTTGTCTATCTAAAGATAGAATTTTCTCAAAAAGAATTTGATAAATGTCATCGATGTTTAGCGAATTATATAGTGAGAATTTTTTTACAACTTTCCGACCCCTCTCATCATAAGATATTAATTCCGTTATCATAGATTCACTTATGACATCGCAAAAAGTTTTTTTAGCCTTATCATCGAGATCTGACCTAGAAAATAAATTTATTAATATTCTTTCTCTGTGTTTGTTAATAAATTGATCAACATTCATTTTATTTACTATCTCAACAAAGTCCCTGATGAATGCTTGCAACTCTTCAACAGTGCCTTTTTTAATATTAGCAAAAAATAAAAATGGCATTAAATTTCCTATAAGAGAAACTTTCTGCTTATATTCTAAATCTTCTGGATTTATTATCCTTACAATAGAACGCAACTCTTCTACGCCAAAATTTAACGATTTTGGATTTACTCTAAAATCTTCCACAAAGACCTTTAAACGATCTAAATTTTCTTCTCTAGCTATTCGTCCCAACTCTAATATAAGGCTTCTTCTTGTAGCAATTCTTTCTTCTTGAAGCCTCGCTCTTTCTAAATCTCTTTCTCTTTTTAATTCTTCAGCATTTTTTGCCTCTACTACTGCCCTCATAATTATTTAACCTATAATTTTTTATTAAAACCTAACCTAAAACCACTTACTAGTTGATTTAATCTAAAAAACTATAGAATAAATTTTTTTCAATAAAACTTCTTAATAAAAATGATTATTTTTCCTGCTATCGATTTAAAAGATGGTAATTGCGTTCGTTTGTTTAAAGGCGACATGAATCAAGCAACAATTTTCAACAATGATCCCTCGTCTCAAGCTTTAGAATTTGAAAAATCTGGTTTTAAATTTTTACATATCGTTGATTTAGATGGCGCAATTGCTGGAAAATCAGCTAATGAAAAATCAGTAAAATCAATTTTACAAAATATTAAAATTCCAACTCAACTTGGTGGCGGAATTCGCTCAATTGCCGATATTGAAAAATGGCTAGAAATTGGTGTAAGTCGCGTAATTCTTGGAACTATAGCCGCAAAAAATCCTGATTTAGTAAAAGAAGCTTGCAAAAAATTTCCACAAAAAATTGTTATCGGAATTGATGCAAAAAATAATATGGTAGCCACTGAAGGATGGGTTGAAACTTCTGAAATTTCAGTTTTGGAATTGGCAAAAAAATTTGAAGATTGTGGCGCGGCGGCAATAATTTACACCGACATATCTCGCGACGGAACATTAATGGGAGCTGATTTTGAAGGAACAAAAAATTTAGCTCAAAATTGCAATATTCCAATAATTGCCTCTGGCGGAATTTCTAATATCGATGATGTTAAGAAAATTTCTGAATTAGAAAAATATGGAGTAATTGGTGCAATCGTTGGACGTGCGCTATATGAAAAGAAAATCACGGTTAAAGAATTTCAGATTAATTCCTTGATTTAATCTTTTAAAGCAGCTATTTTAGGCGTCACTTAGTCTTCCCCTTATTTTAAATTTATAAAACTAATGCGCTATCTAGCACTTACTCTAAAAGATAGAGAAGAGATGTTAAAAACTATTGGCTTAAAAAGCGATGGCATCTCAACAATCGACCAGCTTTACGATGCGGTTCCAAAAGAATTTTTACTTAATAAACCAATTTCTGGCTTGCCAAATTATCAAGGCGAAATCGAAGTTGAATCAATATTAACAAATCTTGCAAATAAAAATCGTAGCGCCTCTAGCGGTCCATTTTTTCTTGGCGCAGGATGCTACAAACATCATATTCCTTCAGCGGTTGATCATCTAATTCAACGCTCAGAATTTTTAACTTCTTACACACCTTATCAGCCTGAAATTTCGCAAGGAACTTTGGCGGTAATTTTTCAATTTCAAAGCATTATCGCTTTATTAACCGGAATGGAAATTGCAAATGCCTCAATGTATGATGGCGCAACTTCGCTTGCAGAGTCTTGTTTAATGGCACTTCGCATTAAATCTGGTCGTAAAAATATTGCGATTTCTGATAATATTCATCCTGATTACTTAGAAGTTACTAAAACTTATCTTGATTTAAATGATAGCAAATTTGTTGATCTTAAAAACATCGATGAAAGCTGTGCTGCAGTGGTTGTTCAATATCCTGATTTTTATGGAGAAATTAACAATCTTGATGAAATTAGAAAAAAATGTGATGCTAACGGCACTTTATTAATTGTTGTTACTAACGAAATTTTATCTCTAGGATTATTAGAAAGCCCAAAACAAGCTGATATCGTAGTTGGAGAAGCTTCTTCAATTGGAGTTGGACTAAATTTCGGCGGCCCTTTACTTGGGTTCTTTGCTTGCAAAAAAGAATTTGTTCGCCAAATGCCTGGAAGAATCTGCGGCGCCACCATTGACGCTGATGGCAAACCCGGTTATGTTTTAACTCTTAATGCCCGCGAACAACATATTAGACGCGAAAAAGCAACTTCTAATATTTGCTCAAATCAAGGTTTATGCGCTACCGCCTTCACAATTCACGCTTCGCTACTTGGTGAAATTGGCTTTAAAAAACTAGCTTTAACCAATCACAAAAAAGCTTGCGATTTAGCCGACGCTTTAGCGAATGTTAATGGCGTAAAAGTTTTAAATAAAAACTTTTTTAATGAATTTACTATTGAATTAAGTAAAGACGCGAATGAAGTTAATAAAAAATTATTAACAAAAAATATCATTGGCGGCTTCGCTCAAGGAAATAAAATG
>CAMDMO010000017.1 GCA_945902255.1 Rickettsia typhi
TCTACAAGATTTTCTATAACCCTCATTCTTAAATCTAAACTGTAAGGTTTTGCCATAAATTTCTTTAAAAAAACTTATTAATAGTTTTTTTATATTGTGGTGTCAATAGAATTTAGATTTGGTATATATAAAAAAACTTACTCGGTCTAATCACCCGCCCTCAAGGGGCGGGTGATTAGACCGAGAGTGCATTTAACGAATTGGCTCTATTAACATGGTCAGAGTTATCACTTTATATCCAATAAATTTTTCACAAAATCATCTGCACTAAATTCTTGTAAATCTTCAATTTTTTCTCCAATACCAATTGCATAAATTGGCTTATTAAATTTCTGCGCTAGAGCAACTATCATTCCACCCTTTGCACTACCATCAAGCTTTGTAATTATTAGGCCAGTAATGCCGATGATTTGGTTGAAAACTTCTAATTGATTTTTGGCATTTTGACCAGTGGTAGCGTCAAGAATTAATAAATTTTCATGCGGCGCTGAAGCGTCAATTTTTTTTAAAACAGCGTTAATTTTTTTCAATTCATCCATTAAATTTTGCTTATTTTGCAGCCTTCCTGCAGTATCAATTAACAATATATCAAAATTATTTTTGCGAGCAAAATCAAAGGCGCGATAAGCAACCGCGGCGGGATCTTCTCCTTCTTTTTGAGCTTTAATAATTTCACAATTTGCTCTATTTGCCCAAACTTCTAATTGCTGCCAAGCTGCTGCTCTAAAGGTGTCGCAAGCAGCAATCAAAACTTTTTTATTTTGGTTTTTTAGGTTGGCGGCTATTTTTCCAATTGTAGTGGTTTTTCCAGCACCATTTACGCCGTTAAAAACTATTACTTGTGGTTTGTGTGAATCATCTAGCCTTAATGAGCTTTCGCAAGGTTTTAAAATTTTAACCAACTCTTCGGATAAAAACTTTTTTACCTCATATTCATCAATATTTTTTTCAAATTTTTTTATTTTAAAATTTTTGATAATTTGATTAGCAACATCGCTTCCCATGTCGCTTAAAATAAGGGTTTCTTCAAGATTATCAATCGTAAAAGAATCTAATTTTTTATGGGTAAAAATTTGCGTAATTGCTGCAGAAATTTTACTTGAGCTATTGCTAAGCTGAGTAGTGATTTTTGATCGAGAAAATATTTTGAAAAAAGACATTTTATTTTAAATAATTTTCAGGATTAACGGCGTCTCTTCCCTTTCTGAGTCCAAAATATAATTGAGCTGAGGTAACATTTCCAGTGGATCCCACGGCGCCAATTTGTTCACCTTTTTTAATTTTTTGCCCTCTTTGAACTAGAGATTTTTTAAGATGAGCATAAGCGGTAATCCATCCGCCGGAATGTTTAATGATTACTAAATTTCCATAACCTTTTAGTTCATTGCCAACATAGGCAACAACGCCATCTTCAGAAGACTTAACCGGAGCGCCTTCAGAGGCTTTGATGTTAATTCCATCATTATATAATCCGCCTTTTTTTGGACCGAATTTTGAAATAATTTGTCCGCGTGCGGGCCAAGAAAAATGGTTAAATTTATCCAAAGTTTCTGCGATAAAACCAACCTTATTATCAGGTTTTTTCTCAATTGGTTTTTGTGTGATATTATTTTTTGTTGTTAATGGCTTTTCTTCTATGACAGAAGATTTTTGTTTTGAAGTGGCCGCGGAAGCCGCAATATCATTTGCTGGAGCCGCATTGCCATTATTAGCAAATTTGGAAACTTTTATTTTATCGCCAGTTTTTATTGAGTAAGGTGCTTGCAGATTATTAATTTCAATCAGATTATCGACCTTCATATTGTAAAGGCGAGAAATTGCATAAAGAGTTTCACCATTTTTTACTTCATGATAAGTTGGCGCAGAGCTAATCAACTTGGTTTTGGGCTTTAAAATGTAGGGCGGGGTTAAGTTATTTTCTTTAATTAAATCGCTTAATTCAACATGGTATTTTTTTGATATGCTATATATGGTATCGCCAGCATTAACTTCGATTTGATTATTTTTTATTTCATTTTTTTGCTTTGAGTTGCGATTTTTTTTAGATAATTCGCTATTTTTGCTATAAAGGCTGCGACTATGATTCACAACCTTTGCTGGCTTTTGACTGCAAGCAAAAATTAGTAAAATCGCCAAGAAAGCTAGTAAGTTTTTTACAAGAAATTTCATTTATTTAAAACAACTTTATATGTATATTTTTTCTTATTTTAGTCAAAATTTGCAAATAGCAATAATATCAATGTTCGCTTTAATTTTCGGCAGTTTTGCTAGTTTATTAAGTTATCGTCTTGCAAATAAACAGCCAATAGTTTTTACGCGCTCTAAATGTTTAAGTTGTGGAGTGATTTTAAAACCACTCAATTTAATTCCACTTTTTTCTTGGATTTTTCAGCGTGGAAAATGTAGCAAATGCCACGCTAAAATCTCTATTCGCTATCCATTAATTGAGCTTAGTTTCTTAATCTCCTTTTTAACAATTTACTTTGTTTTAAAGCAAGAACTTAACTGGAAAATGCTGGTTTATTTTTCAATTGCGGGAACTTTGATTGTGATGACTATAATTGATATTGAAGAATATTTCATTCCAAATTCAACCCAATATTTTTTAGCAATTCTAGCAACAATTTTAGTTGTTTTAGATGGTGGAACCAGTGGAATATTAAATAATATTAAGGCCGCAGTGTTATATGCAGGATTTGGCGGGGCGCTATATTTATTTTTTTATGTCACAACAAAACTAGAGGCAATTGGTGTTGATGATATTAAATTTCTTTTTGTTGCAGGATTGATGATTGGCTTGAAAAGTTTTTTAGCTTTTACGATGCTCAGTGGAATTTTTGGAATTTTATTTGGTGTGGTTTGGCAAAAAGTAAAAAAAGATGAAACTTTCCCATTCGCGCCGGCCTTGTGTTTAGCTCTGTTTTTATGTTTACTTTTTGGAAAAAAAATTGATCCAATTGAATTGATGGGGAAGTTTTTGCTTTAAGTATTATTTCGCATATTAATCAATGCCCTTTCAACATTTTTGCGATATCTAATATGTGATTGTTGGTCACTAATTTGTCTTTCGGAAAAAAGAAATTTTTCTAAAAAAAATCCACTTAATTTTAAGCCATTTTCTAAGCAATCATGTCCAAATTTTCCATTTTGATTAGCTAAGAAACTTGGTAATTTTAGTAATTTATCTTCATAGGGTAATCCAGCTTCAAGTGACACAGCTCTAGCAGATTTTGGTGATACAAAAACTAAATTAGTGGTGGAATTTGTAACCACGCAAGAAGTTAGATCAATTCCATATCCTAAAGTTTTTAAAATCTTTAATTCTAATTTTATATATTCGGATAAAATTTCTGAATCAGTAATTTCTTCTAAAGTTATTTTATGTAAAAATGAATCTAGTTTTTCAAATAAAATTGGCTGATTTTCTTTTTCTAAAAAAAAGCTGTTAATAATTGAAAATAAAGAGTTTACGCAGTCTAGCTTGAAGCGATTAAAAATAATTTTTGTGCAGTAAGATTTTGCTAAATCAACATAATAAAGTTGCCCTAAATTTTCTTCGATTCTGGCGCGATATTCAAAAGAAATCAGATTCCCGATTTGAAAAATAACCTTATCTTTACTTGATTTTGCTGATTTTATAAAGGCAGAAAAAATCCCATTATTTTGTGAAAAAATTTTGAGCAATAAAGAGTTTTCGCCATATTTTTTGATGCTGATGATGATTCCGTGGTCGTTAATCTTCATCGGGTTTGGCTTGTTGCCGTAACATCTAATGCAGTAGCTGCTGTTAATGAGATTCTTTCTGGGTTCGGATTGTTGTTGTTGTTTAAAGATCTTACCCGTTGTGGAGGTGTTGTTAGTCTATGTTGTTGAGGTTGGGGTTCTCGACGTTCTTCTGTTTGACCGGCAGCAACAGCTATTGCAACTTGTTCAGTAGCAGCAGGTGCGGCAAGTGTTGCGGTCTCTTGCAAATGGTTTAGTGTGTGGTGAGTGACCCCTAGCTGCGTTTGTCTTTCGTTATAAAGATCTATCACTCCTCTAATGCCTCGTGCAGTATAAATAACTGCAGCTAAAGATGCTAAAACCGCTGGAGCTGCCACCAATAGAACCCCTACAATTGGTCCACTAGTAGTGTAAGTTGCCATAGTTGCAAAAACGCTTCCTGTAAGTGCGCCAGCGCCAGCAACAAATCCACCAACTCTTGAAAGAACCGATCTTAAGCTATCCCCTATTACCATAATTTTTTTTAATTAAGTTAAAAGCACTAACTACATCCTCACAAACAGCTTTATTTGGCAACTGATTGCGAAACCAGGTCAATTGTCTTTTGGCATAATTTCTAGTTTTTTGTGTTGCGATTACAACCGACTCTTCTTTAGTAATTCTATTATTTAAAAAGTCACTAATTTCGTAAAATCCAAGAGTTTTTGTGATTTGTTTGTCATCTAAAATTTCTTGCTTTAATAGCTCGTCAACCTCTTGAATTGCGCCTAGTTCTAGCATTTTCTCAAAACGAGAATTGCAATTCTGATATAAAGTTTCACGATTGGGATTAATATTTATATGAAGAAAATCTTTTTCGTCAAAAATTTTTGTAATTGGCTGGCTTTGCCAATAAAAAATTGATTTTTTAGTTTGTTTTAAAACTTCGTAACTGCGAATTAAACGATGTTTATCAAGTTTTAAAGCGCGCTCTTTTTCTTCTCCAAGCTTAACTAGTTCTTCAATAAAATCTTCACGATTTATTCCTTCAAAAAGCTCGCTAGCCTCAATTCTTATAGATTCATCAATTGGCGGAATTTCAGAAATTCCTTCAACTAATTTTGAAATATACATTCCAGAACCACCAACAATAACTGGTAATTTATTTTCTTTTCGACATTGCTCAACGCTTGATTTAACAAGCTTTAACCACATTGCAACTGATGATGATTCTTGTGGTTTTAAAATAGAATATAAAAAATGTTTTACTTTTTTTTGCTCTAATTGTGATGGTTGTGAAGATAGAATTGGCAAGCCTTCATAGATTTGCAAAGAATCAGCATTAATAATTGCTATGTCGTGAAATTCAGATAAATTAAAAGCAAGTTGTGACTTTCCTGAAGCGGTTGGTCCTGAAATAATTAGAATTTTATTTTCCATCTGGATTTAATAAAATATTTTTTAAATTAGCTAAATCATCAGGTAGGGCAATTTCAAAAGACATTTCTTTTTTACTTCTTGGGTGCAAAAAGGCTATTTTGTAAGAGTGAAGAGCTTGTCTTGGAAAATTGGCGATAAAGTTTTTGGTTTTTGCATTAAGGTCTCTTGGCGCAGTTTTTTTGCAAGAATTATAAAGCTGATCTCCAACCAAAGAGTGTTTAACTGATTCTAAATGTACACGAATTTGATGGGTGCGACCAGTGTCTAAGCGGCATTCTATAAGGCTGATAAAGCCATCTAAAAATTGTTCTTTGGTTTCGTAATGAGTTACTGCATTTCTTCCTAAAGTTCTTGAAATCGACATTTTTAGGCGATTAATTCTTGAGCGCACAATATTTTTATTAATCATTCCAAAAGCTGGGTCAAGTGCACCATAAACAAAGGCTAAATAAGTTCTTTTGATGTCGCGATCTCTTAATTTTTGACTTAAAATTTGATGAGTGAAATCATTTTTTGCAACCAGCATTAAGCCACTGGTGTCTTTATCTAGGCGATGAACAATACCGGGGCGAAATTCACCATTAATTGAAGATAATTTATTTTGATGGGTGAATAAAAGTGCATTTACCAAAGTATCATCTTGATTGCCAGTTCCTGGGTGAACAGTAAGACCAGCGGGTTTGTTGATTACCAATAAATCATCATCTTCAAAAACAATTTCAAATGGAATTTCTTTGGCTTGCAAGTGGGAAGGCTTTGGGTCTGGCAAGGTAATAAAAAATTTCTCACCTAATTTTGTTTTTTGCGAAGCGGTTTTAATTGGCTGTTTTTTTTCGTTTAAAACTAGACTATCATCAATTAAGTGCTGAATTTTACTGCGCGTAACTTCCGGTTTTATTGCTAAAAATTTTTCAGTTAAAAATTTATCAAGCCTTATTCCATCTTCATTTTCAATGACTTCAAATTCAAATTTTTCCATTTTTGTTAGTTGGTTGTTTTGGCTAAGAATCCAGAAATCACACTTCGACAAGCTCAGTGTGACATCGAGATTTCTTTAATTAATATTAAACTTGATCCACAATGTCACACTGAGCTTGTCGAAGTGTGATTTCTGGGCTTGGTATTTTAAGTAAAATAAATAATGGCTAGCGCCATAGTTTATATATAATCTCACGCTCCTCTTCTTCTTTTCCAATTATTTTGATTTCAATTTCTAAATAATTTTTTTTCAAAAAACTTTTTGCAATTTCTGGCCATTCAATCAGAGATATACCATTTTGTAAAGCATCAAAAAAACCAATATTTTCTAGCTCATCTGCTGATTTTAAGCGATATAAATCAAAGTGAAAAATCTCACCTTTTTGAGTGTTGTAAGAATATAATAAATTGAAAGTTGGGCTTAAAACATCTTGTGGCTCTTGGCTCAAAGCATTAATAAAACTGCGTGCAAAAAAACTTTTACCCGCACCCAATGTTCCTTTAAGGCCAATAATATCACCGATTTTTGCTTGTTTTGCAAGCTTGGCAGCAAAATCTGCCATTTCTTTTTTATTTTTTATAATAATTTTTTCTTCCTTCATGTTTTGTAAATTCATTTGCTAAAGCTCAAACTCTGTTTCAATTGGCACATGGTCTGACGGCTGAGTTTCACTTCTAAAATCGCGATAAATTTTCATCGATTTAATATTATTTTTTAAATTTGGCGTTGCCCAAATATGATCTAATCGGCGACCTTTATTAGCGCCAAGCGGGTCAGCAGCGCGATAGCTCCACCAGCTATATAATTTTTCATTTTCTGGTGTAAAAAAACGATGAGTATCGATCCAATTCAAGCTTTTTTGCAAATTGGTCATTTTTTCTACTTCAATTGGTGTGTGTGAAACGATTTTTAACAATTGTTTATGCGACCAAACATCATGTTCAAGTGGAGCAATATTCATGTCGCCAACAATGATGATTTTTTCTTTCTTTTGAGTTGTGAAAAACTCAGTCATCCAATCGATAAATTTTAATTTATGATCAAATTTATCATTAAGTGTTACATCAGCAATATCACCACCCGCCGGCACATAAAAATTATGCAGAATTACCTCGTTTTTTTGAGTGTAAAAAGTGGTCGAAATATGGCGTTTGTGACCATAGTTTTTTATATCGATAATTTGGGTATTTTTTAGCGGAAATTTTGATAAAATTGCTACTCCATTATAAGATTTTTCGCCATCAAATTCAATGAAGTCAAAACCTAGTGATTGAACTTCCAATAGAGGAAAATCAGAATTGCTAACCTTAGTTTCTTGTAAACAAATTATGTCGGGATTGGCTTGAGCAATAAGCTTTTTTAAGAGCGGAAGGCGTAAGCGCAGCGAGTTAATATTCCAAGAAATTATTTTCATTTTTATAAGCTATTTAACCTCCAATCTAGGGAAAATTGCCCTAGGTTCATTAATTTTGTGACTCAATTTCAAGTGATGAGTTTGTTCAATAAAATCAAGACTGCGCGCTGATTTATCAATATTTAAAACATCTAAAATTTTACTAGATAAATTTGGAATAAAGGCTTGTAGGGCAATTCCAATTACGCGTAAATTTTCTGCAATTACTGATAAAACTAAATTCATTTCTTCAATTTTTTCTTCTTTTTTTAAACTCCACGGAGCCTTGTTATTAATGAATTCATTACATTTGCTTGCGTGATTTAAAATTTCAAAAATTGCTAAATCAAAAGCAAATTTATCCATTTTTTCTTTGAGAATTTCTTTTAGAGTATAAGCGCTTTTTAGCAATTCTTTAGCATCACTATAGCCAGTAAAATCAACGATTTCACCGTTATTATTTTTCCAGATCATCGATAAAGATCTCTGAGTCAAATTGCCAATATTATTAGCTAATTCTGCATTAATGCGACTAACAAAACTAGTGCGTGAATAGTCTCCGTCATTGCCAAACGGCACTTCGCGAAGTAAAAAATATTTAAAATAATCAATCGCGGTTTCGCGATCGCAACCAAAAGATTCTATCCATTCTAATTCTTTTATTGGATCAATTACATTTCCCAAAGATTTAGAAATTTTTTGTCCATCATTGGTCCACCAGCCGTGCGCGTAAATGCTATGAGGTAAATTAATGTTGGCGGCCATTAAAAATGCCGGCCAATAAACCGCGTGAAATCTGACAATATCTTTGCCAACTATATGAACTGGCGAATTAGTGGTGTTATGCCAAAAATCTTGATATTTTTTAGAATTCTCATCGGGAAATCCAAGAGCAGAGAGATAATTGGTTAAAGCGTCCAACCAAACATACATCACATGAAAGGGGTCTGACCCCTTTTCTTCAGAAGGGGTCTGACCCCTTTTGTGGGGAATTGGAATTCCCCAGCTAAATGAAGTGCGCGAGATTGATAAATCTTTTAATCCGCCTTTTACAAAAGAAAGCACTTCATTAAAACGAGACTGTGGGCGAACAAAGTCTGGAGCGGCTTCGTAAAGCATTAACAATTTATCTTGAAAAGCTGAAAGTTTGAAAAAATAACTTTCCTCTTTGTGCCAAGCCACTTCTGCGCCAGTTGGAGCTTTGCCTTCAACTAGTTCATCTTCATTATAAAAAGCTTCGTCACGCAAGGCGTACCAACCTTCATAAGTGCTTTTATAAATCCAGCCATTTTCTTCTAAAATTTCCCAAAATTTTTGCGCTGCTTTTTTGTGTCGCTCTTCAGTAGTTCTAATAAAATCATCATTAGAAAGGTTGAGAGTTTTAACTAATTCGCGAAATTTTAGTGAAACTTCATCGCAAAATTCTTGTGGATTTTTACCTCTTGCTAAAGCTGATTTTTCAACCTTTTGTCCATGCTCATCAGTGCCTGTTAAGAAAAAAGTATTAAAGCCTTCAAGCCTTTTAAATCGGGCTACGGCGTCGCAAGCAATTGAAGTGTAGGCGTGTCCTATGTGAGGCACATCATTTACATAATAAATTGGCGAGGTTACATAAAAATTTTCTTTTGTCATTCTTAATTCAATTGTGTTTTTAGAAGATAAGCATAATCTATAGACCCTTGATCTCACAGTGTTTTACAAAATAAATCAATTATAAAATGTCATTTACTCAAAAGCTCGACGGCATCATTGCTAAGCATATTGAGCTAGAAAAAAAGATGTTAGATCCTTCTGGACTTGGCTCGGATTATGCAAGAATTTCCAAGGAACATTCTGATATTACGCCAATTGTTGACTTAATTAATGCTTACAAAAAAAATCAAAAAGAAATTGATGAGCTAAAAGAATTATTGCTTGATAACGAGCTAGATAAAGATATGCGCGATATGTCAGAGCAGGAAAAATTTGAGCTAGAGAAAAAAATTCCAGAAATTGAACAGCAAATTAAACTTTCGCTTTTACCAAAAGATGCGGCTGATGAAAAAAACGCGATTCTAGAAGTGCGCGCCGGAACTGGTGGCGAAGAGGCTGCACTTTTTGCTTCAAAGCTTTTTGCAATGTATCAAAGATATGCCGAAAAAAAGCGTTGGAAGTTTGAAATTTTAGCAATTTCCGATACTGGATTAGGTGGATATAAGGAAGCTTCTGCCTCAATTTCTGGTCGCGGAGTTTTTGCTAGATTAAAATTTGAATCAGGAGTTCATCGCGTGCAAAGAGTTCCTGAAACTGAAAATCAGGGCAGGGTTCATACCTCTGCAGCTACGGTAGCAGTGCTTCCTGAAGCTGAAGAAGTTGATATTAAAATTGAAGAAAAAGATTTAAGAATTGATGTATTTCGCTCATCTGGCCCTGGTGGTCAATCAGTTAACACTACTGACTCTGCAGTTAGAATTACTCACGTTCCAACTGGTGTTGTAGTTTCAATGCAAGATGAAAAATCACAAATTAAAAATCGCGAAAAAGCGATGAAAGTTTTGCGTTCTAGAATTTACGATGCTGAGCGCGAAAGACTTGATAAGGAAAGAGCGGCCAATAGAAAAGATCAAGTCGGAAGCGGCGACAGATCTGAGCGCATCAGAACTTACAATTTTCCACAAAGTCGCGTAACTGATCACAGAATTAATCTTACCAGCTATAGAATTGATGATATTATGGTAGGTGAATTAGACGAGTTTATTGAAGCGCTAATTGCAGATGATCAAGCTAGAAAATTATCGGAAGTGGAATAAAAATTAAAAAGGGGTCTGACCCCTTTTTATTAAGAAACATCAGCAACGGAAATTTTCACTAAACCATTTGAGTCTTTTAAAACCAAGCTTCCCAACTCATCTAAATCTTCAAAAATTCCACTAATTTCTTTGTCATCAATTTTTAGAGAAATTTTTTCTTTTAGTTTGTAAGCGTTATTAAGCCATAGCTGGCGCACTCCAGCAAATCCAAAATCTAGAAAGTTTTTATAAATTTTTTCGAATTGATCGAGAAATTTTTCTAAGAGATTTTCTGGAGAAATTTCAATGTTAAATTTTCTTAAATTAGTTGCAGGAAACATTGCATTATCTGGATTTGAATCAATATTTACACCGATTCCCAAAATTACAAATTCGCAAGTTTTTTGATTTAATTTACTTTCCAAAAGAATTCCAGCGCATTTTTTTTCATCAATTAATAAGTCATTCGGCCATTTTAAAGAAATTTTAGCACCAGTTTTTTTATCGTTAAAAATTTCCTCAATAGCGATTTTTAAAGCTGCTGCGGCCACAAAAGAAATTAGTGAAATTTTTTCGATTGTAATTTTTGGCTGTAAAATAAGTGAGAAATATAAATTACCTGAAGGCGAGCTCCAAATACGATCTTTACGACCTTTGCCGGCTTTTTGTTTTTTGGCTAAAATAATTTCTGAGTCAAAAATTTTTCTTAAATTAGCCAGCTCAAAAGCAGTTTTATTGGTGCTTTCTAACTCTTCAAATTGGTGAATGGTAAAGTTTTTGTAAGTTTTCATTTTGAGGTAATTAAATTTTTACAAACAAAAAACTCTTTTCACTTGATAGCTTAGAGTCAAATTTATAACCAGCTTCAGCAAAGCCTTTTAACTCTTCCACTTTAGTAATTTTATTTTTAATAATAAAATTTACCATCAGCCCGCGAGCCTTTTTAGCATTGATTCCAACGATTTTTAATTTTCCAGCTTTTTGCTCTTTAAAAATAATATTAACAACAGCTGCTTTAATTTTTTTCAAATTTATCGCAGAAAAATATTCTTCCGAAGCTAAACTTATCACAGTTTTTTCACTAGATAAGTTTATGCTTTGAGTAATTTTATCCCCCCAAAATTCATAAAGATTTTTAGCTATAAAATCGAATTTTTTAAAATCAGTTCCCATTTCTAAGCGATAGGCCTGAATTAGATCTAGCGGCTTTAAAAGACCATAAAGACCAGATAAAATTCGTAAATGTTTTTGCGCAAAATCAAAATCTTTTTTACCAAAATTTATTTTATTAATTCCCGCATAAACATCTCCATCAAAGGCAAGCAAAGCCTGTCTCGAATTTTTTAAATCAGCTTTATTGGAAAAATTTTGAAACCGCTTAAAATTTAATTCTGCAAGATTTTTGCTTACATGAAATAATTTTTCTAAATCACTGCAGCTAAATTTTTTAAGTTCTAACGCCAGTTTTTTACTTTCTGGTAAAAATTCTGGAATAGAGTAAGTTTCGCAATTAAATTTTGTGCTAAAATCAAGCGATTTAGCTGGCGAAATAAGGATAATCATGGATAAATTCTTGCTTTTAATTTGATTTGAGTTTTAATGGGTGACCTATCATATCAGATTAATTTTTTCAAAGTTTCAATATATTATGACTCAAGAATTGCCTCTAATGCGCAAAGCAACTGCTGTATGGCTTGTTGAAAATACTTCGCTTACTTTTTCACAAATTGCTAATTTTTGTGGCCTGCACGAATTAGAAGTTCAAGGAATTGCAGATGGCGATGTTGCTTCTGGAATTATCGGACAAAATCCATTTTTTTCTGGTCAACTTACGCAAGAAGAAATTGAAAGATGTGAAAAAAATCCAGCATTATCGCTAAATTTAAATAAAAGTGCAGCGAGTCAAATTAAAAATGTTGAAAAAAAATCTAGTAAATATACCCCAATCGCTCGTCGTCAAGATAAGCCAGACGGCATTGCTTACTTATTAAAATATTATCCAGAAATCACTAACGGCCAAATTAAAAAGCTAATTGGCACAACTGATAAAATGATCGATTCAATCAGAAATCGCACTCACTGGAACATGAAGGGAATTAAAACTAGAGATTTAGTTCTTTTAGGGCTTTGCAGTCAATCACAATTTAACGATGTAATCTCGCAAGTTAAATCTGGCGAAGATAAAGAAGTGGTGGCTGAAAAAGCTAAAAAGAAAAAACCAGCTAAAAAAACTTTAAAAAATCCTGCTTAAATTTATGACATTAGAAGTCGGAAAAGCCGCTCCGCTATTCATAGCAATGAGTGATGAAGGAGATGAAATTGAGCTTTTAGAGCTAAAGGGTAAAAATGTTATATTATATTTTTATCCAAAAGACGACACTCCCGGATGCACTATTGAAGCACAAGACTTTACTAAAAAAATTAAAGAATTTGAAAAGCTAAATACTATAGTTTTGGGGGTTTCCAAAGATAATAAAGAAAGTCATTGTAAATTCATCGAAAAATATAATTTATCTTTCAATTTGTTGCTTGATGAAGCTGGCGAATTATGCGAAAAATATGGCGTCATTAAACAAAAATCAATGTTTGGAAAAAAATATTTAGGCATTGATCGCAGTACTTTCTTGATCGATAAAATGGGAAAAATTGCCCAAATTTGGACTTCAGTTAAGGTTAATGGACATGTTGAAGAAGTGTTAAGCGCCATAGAAAAGCTAGAAAAAGCTTGATTTTTCCACTTTCATAACTATTTTGTTGCGCTCTTTTTACCAAATTATAGGCGGGTAAGAAACTATAAATAAGGTTTTAGTAACGCTCAAAACCATTGAAATTCAGTTATTTAAATAAATTCTAGGAGATGTATGTCGGTAGTTTTAAAAGCAGAAGCAAGAGAGAAGCTTGGTTCTTTGGAAACAAAAAAAATCAAAAGATTAGGTCGCATTCCAGCGGTTATTTATTCAAGCAAAGGCAATATTAATCTTAGTGTTGATGTTAAAGAATTTGAACATGAATATTTCAAAGGAACCAGCCTAACTTCAGTTCTTGAATTAGATCTAGCTGGAAAGAAAATCAAAGTTATTGCTCATAAAGTTGAACTTGATCCAGTTTCTGATCGCCCAGTTCATATTGATTTTTTAAATTGTGCAGAATCTAAATTATTTAGAGCTCAACCAAAATTAAACTTCATCAACCAAGAAAAATCTCCTGGATTGAAAAAAGGTGGTTTTTTACATATCGTAATGCGTAAAGTTGATGTGGTTTGCGAAAGCACTGCAGCTATTCCAGAAAAAATCGATGTTGATGTTGGATTTTTACAAGTTGGACAAAAAATCAGAGCTCATAATTTAAAACTTACTGAAGGTGTTAAATTAGCTAAGAAAAATGACTTTTTAATCGCCAGTATTGTTGGTCGCGGTAAAGCCGATGATGAAGCAGCTACTGCAGCAGCAGCGGCAGCGGGTGCAGCGGCTCCAGCAGCGGGTGCAGCAACTCCAGCAGCAGGTGCAGCAGCCCCTAAAGCAGGTGCAGCAGCTCCAGCTAAAGCAGCTGATAAAAAAGATAAAAAATAGTTTTTGTTATTTGAAAGTAAATAAAAAGCCGGTCTTCTTTTTTAAAGAGACCGGCTTTTTTTATGCTATAGGTTTATTAAACTAAGAGCTAGAGGTAAATACTTGAGCCTAAGATGATTAACTTAAGGTTGGGGTGATAAAAGCCCCGAGGCTTAGATTTTATGCGCTCTTAATTATAATGCTTTTTTCCCCGGCAGCTTAGCAAAAATAGGATCGGTAATTTTATTAGAAAGCAATGTTGCAAGCCAAACCACAAAATAAAGCCCAAAAGGAAATGCTATTCTTGAGCTATTTTTTTCTAAACCTTTTTGAATAATTTTTGCACATTTTTCGGCATCCATCAAAAAAGGCATTGGAAAATCATTAACATCGGTCATCGGAGTTTTTATATATCCGGGGCAAATGGCATTAACTTCAATCCCAAATTGTGATAAATTTCCTCTTAATCCTTCAGCATAAACTCTAACGGCGGATTTGCTTGCAGAGTAAGCGGGAGAACTGGGAAGGCCACGAAATCCGGCGAGTGATGAAATTATAGAGATTTGACCTTTTTTACGATTTTTCATTTTTGCAATTGCGGGATGAATAATATTTAAAACGCCATTTAAATTAACGCTAAAAATTTCTTTTACTTGATCAAAAGACTCAACCCCACCAGCGGTTCCTGCTGAAATTCCAGCATTTGCAATTACTAAATCAATTGCAAAATTTTCTTCAATTTCTTCAATCCAATTTTTAGTCGCAATTTCGTCTTTCACATCTATAATTTTAAGATGAACGGTTGCTTTTAAGTTTTGGCAAATTTTTGCCACCTCTTGCAATTTTTCTTTATTTCTTGCGCCAAGAAATAGATTTATATCTTTTTTTGCGTAAGCAATAGCAAGAGCGCGACCAATTCCACTGCTTGCACCGGTAATTAAAATATTTTGAGGATTTTTCATAAAAATGAGAAAATTTATTACATTTGAAGGAATTGAAGGTAGCGGTAAATCAACGCAAAGCAAGAAATTATATGAGTTTTTTTTGGCAGAAAAACAGGAAGTTATTTTAACTCGCGAACCCGGTGGAACAAAGGCGGGTGAGAAAATAAGGGAAATTTTAATTGATGAAAAAATTGAAAAATTAGAAGCAAAAACTGAACTTTTTCTAAATTTTGCTGCGCGGTTAGAGCATGTTGAAAAGCTAATCAAGCCAGCTTTGGCGCAAAATAAAATCGTAATTTCTGATCGTTTTTTTGATTCAACTTACGCTTATCAAGGAAGCGCTTTTGGGCTTGATGAAACTTTGGTTGATAATATTAGAAATCTATCAATTTCTAGTTTTGCGCCAGACATTACCTTTTTAATTGATGTGCCAGTTGAGATTGCATTTAAAAGAATTGAAGGGCGAGAAGGAAATAATCGTTATGAAAAATTAGGTTTAGATTTTCACAAAAAAGTGCGAGAAGGATTTTTGAATCTGGCTAAAAAAAATAACCGTATTAAAGTAATTGATGGAACGCAGAATTTGGAAGAAATTTTTGCTCATATTTTATATTCACTTAACTCTTAATAAAAATTTATGAAAAAAAGAAATAAAATTGCATTAGTTGGAGCGGGCAATATTGGCGGCACTTTAGCGCATCTTGCTGGTTTAAAAAATCTTGGTGATATTGTGGTGCTTGATTTGGCGGAAGGCGTGGCGCAAGGCAAGTCACTTGATCTTGAGCAATCTTCTGTAATTGAAGATTTTGATGCTAGCATTAAAGGAACTAGTAAATATGAAGATATTGCAGATTCTGATGTGGTTATTGTAACCGCTGGAATTGCTCGCAAACCCGGAATGAGCCGCGATGATTTAATGGCAACCAATACAAATATTATTAAATCAGTTGCTGAAGGAATTAAAAAACATGCGCCAAATGCTTTTGTAATTGTGATTACAAATCCTTTGGATGCGATGGTTTATGTGATGCAAAAATTTTCTGGTTTACCAAAAAATAAAGTGGTTGGAATGGCTGGCGTTCTTGATTCTGCAAGAATGTCATTATTTTTAGCGCGCGAATTTAATGTTTCAGTTGAAGATGTGAATTGTTTTGTTTTGGGCGGTCATGGTGATACTATGGTTCCTTTAATTAGATATTCTTCAGTTGCTGGCGTGCCAATTCCTGACTTGATTGAAATGGGTTGGACTACAAAAGATAAGATTGATGCAATTGTGCAAAGAACTCGTGATGGTGGCGCAGAAATTGTAAAACTTCTTGGCACTGGCTCTGCTTTTTATGCTCCTGCCGCTTCAGCAATTTTAATGGCTGAAAGCTATTTATTTGATAAGAGAAAAATTTTGCCAGTTGCCGCTAGCCTAAATGGCGAATATGGCGTGAAAGATATGTATATTGGCGTTCCGGCGATTATTGGTAAAAATGGCGTAGAAAAAATTGTGGAAATTAAATTAAATTCACAAGAGTTAACCATGTTTAACAGATCAGTTGAGGCGGTAAAAAAATTGATTGAAGAAATTAAAATTTAAGCAGTTATTGCAAAACCGTTACGAACTCCAATTTGGGATAAAAAACTTCTCAAAACTTGTCATCCTTGAGGCGAAGCCTCAAAGATGACGGGGTTTAATATGTTTTTTAAACCTGTCAATTTTGTATTTATAACATCTGAGTCTTAATACGCCCTTCGACAGGCTTAAGGGTTATCGAAAAATTTAATGGCAAATATCGAAATCAAAAAAAATAGATTAGCATTTGTTTATTTTTGCATTTTAACCGCTTTTTGTGCGATTATTTTGCGAATGGTTTTTGTTATTGCATCAGGTGATAAAGTAAAGATTAGTGGTATTTACGACCCAAGAAAAGCAGGAAAAAGAGCGAATATATATGATCGCAATGATGTTTTGGCTGCCACCGATTTAAAAACAAAATCTCTTTATGTTAGCAGTGTTTTGGTAAAAAATCCTCAAGCTATAGCGCGCGGGCTTTCAGGAATTTTTTCTGATCTTTCTTACGCGGAAGTTTTAAAAAAAATTAAAGAAGGAAAAAATAGTAAACAATGGATTTTGATTAAAAGAAATCTGACGCCAAATCAAGCAGATCAAGTGCAAAACTTGCAAATGGCTGGGCTATTATTTGAAGATGATCGAATCAGAGTTTATCCGCAAAAATCAATCACCAGTCATTTAATTGGCTATGTAGATCTTGATCGCAAGGGTCTTTCCGGCATTGAAATGCAATATGATAGAAAACTAATGATGGGCAATGATGTGCATCTTGCAATGGATATTAGAGTGCAAGATATTTTAAATGATGAATTGGTTAATGGAATTGCAACTTATCACGCTAAAGCGGCAGCGGGAATTGTTATGGATGTTAACACGGGTGAGGTTTTGGCGCTATCCTCTCTACCTGGATTTGATCCAAATTTACAAAATGAAGCTGATGCCGATCAGCGTTTTAATCGCGTTACCAATGGCGTTTATGAGCTTGGTTCGGTGTTTAAAGTTTTTACTAATACAGCAGCTTTTGAAGAAAATTTAGTAAAAATGACTGACATGTATAATGTTCATGAGCCAATAAAATATGGTCGTTTTACTATTAAAGATGATCATGCAGTAAAAGATGATATGAATGTTGGTGAAATTTTTGCTTATTCTTCAAATATAGGAACGGTGCAGATCGCGAAAAAAATTGGCGCGGATAATCAAAAAGATTTTTTGAAAAAAATTGGTTTATTGAAAAAAATTGATGCTGATTTCCCCGGTTTAGGTAAGCCGATTTATCCTAAAACTTGGCGCGAAATTAATCTTTTTACAATTTCTTACGGACATGGAATTGCAATTACGCCACTGCATTTAGCCACGGCAGTTTCTGCAATTGTTAATGGTGGAATTTTGCGCAATCCATCTTTTTTAAAATTAGAAAAACAGCCAAAAGGTGAAAGAGTAATTAAAGAATCGACCTCGGAAATAATGCGTGCAATGCTGCGAAAAGTTGTGCTTGAAGGAACGGGGCGTAATGCAAATGTGGAAGGATATGAAGTTGGTGGAAAAACCGGAACCGCTGAAAGAGCTGAATCTGGCGGATATAATGAAAGACAAACTCTTGCATCTTTTGTTGCAGTATTTCCAATTTCTAAGCCAAAATATTTAGTTTATGTAATTTTTGATCGCCCTAATTACACCTTCAACACTGGTGGAATGGTGGCTGCGCCAGTTGCTGGTAAGATAGTTAGAAATATTGCTCCCTTGCTGGGAGTGAGGCCAAATGTGACTCAAGCAGAAGTTGGGGCGGTGGTGAAATAAGAAAGATTGATGGGCAGTCTTTTATCGGCGAATTGGCGCTTTAATTCTCCAGCGCTTTTGCCAAAATAATTCCACAAGAAATTGCCACATTTAAAGATCTCATTTTATTTTTCATTGGAATAAAGATTTTATGATTGGCTTGTTTAGCTATATAATCAGGCACTCCAGCACTTTCTTTTCCAAACATCAAAACATCATTTTTTTCAAAAGAAAA
>CAMDMO010000018.1 GCA_945902255.1 Rickettsia typhi
GGATTGAAGCCGAGTTTTTTTACCTCGATTATGATTTGCGATTTGCCGGCATTGCCTTTGCTGGTAATGTGCTTTTTGATCGTCTTTACCGGAATGCCGAGATAGGGGATTTTATTTTCTTCACACCAGCTTGTCAGGTAAGCTAAGAAGCCACCATAAGCATGTGCTGCATCAACGCCGATATGCCTTCTGACTTCTTCAAAATAAACACGATCGATGCTGTTTGTGAGCTGATTGATTTCTTCCAGCCATTTCTTGAAACGAAGATAGCGCATGCCGCCGCCTTCGAATCTGCTTGGTTTAAATTCAATTGTGCCACTGGTAATTTGATTTTCTGATTTGATTGCCCATCCGGTTTTTGTTCCGAGATCGAGAGCTAAAATTTTTTTGTTGTTCATGTCTGTTTAAATTTTTTGTTGATAAAAGTGCAAAACTTGGGGAGGCGAAAAATCGATACCCCCAGTCCATACATGGAGGGTTATTTACCCTCCATGTAATGGAGGTGGTGAAGTCTGGAAACTTGGAAACCTGCCACGAAAGCAAGAGGCAAGCAGGTTTAGCCAGTTGGAAACCTGAAATTTTTTTTGAAGAATTTTTGGAAACTTGGAAACTTGGATATAATCAACAATTACAAGGCTTGCGAGATTTTTGCCTCTTTTCAAAATAACCAATTTTGGAGATTTTCTGGAAACTTGGCGGAAACTTGCTTTAGCATTGGTTGCAGAGCGTTTTTTTGAAAACTTGGAAACCTGAGTCTGGAAAGCTGGAAACTTGATTTGGATTCTTGAATTTTTCATGAGCGCACCTCCTCATTTTGCAAAATCCAAACCGCAGGATTTTCAACAGGAAGAATGGCGCCGGTGTTTGAGCATTTATAATGAGTGGGCAATACTGGCTTTTCAGCACCATCAATGGTTTTGAAGATCATGTCTTCAACGCACATGATGCCAAATTTTGAACTAACTTTTTGTAAGAAAAATTCCGACCAATTGCGGGTAAATTTTATGTATCCTTTTGTGGATAAGACTGAAATTCGATCATTTATGGTAGTTTTACAGCCAAGCCCAGCCTGATTTTCAAATTGCTCGGCAAACTGATTTCCGGTGTATAATTTTCCTTTGAGAGCCTCATCGGCAATAAGCTGTAAAATAACATCGCCTTTACGAATCCTTTCTGCATCCAGCTTATGACCATAATCTTGCTGAATAAGTCTTTCAGAAAACGGATTTAACTCAGTCCATTTGCCATCAATTTTCTCAACGATTTTTTTTGGAATTGATGAGCCGTTTCGCAGTTCAAAATAAAGATTAATTTTTGCTTCGTGTTCATTGGGGCGGTGCATTATTAGGCCGCTGGTGTAAAAACTTCTTAAACTTCCGGCGCCAGAAAATGCTTGAAATGGATCGTCTTCAACATCCTTCTTTTTTATTTTTTTGGTGTGATGGCAGAGGATAATTCCAATGTCGGGATTGATCATTGAACGAAGTTTTCCTACGCGATTTTGCAGGAAAAACAGCATCGCATTGTTATCGTTCTCACTGCCGCTTTCTGCTCCGCCATCAAAGACATTTCGAATTGGATCAATGCACACAATGTCAGGGGGAGAATCATCGCCAAAACAATTCCTAATCGTGTTGTAAGCCATCTCAACACCATGATCATTTAAAATGGTTTCAATTTGAGGTGTGGCGCAGAAATTTTTTAATCCGCGCTGAAGAATATCTTTTGGAATTTGCAGCTTTTTTATGCGCTCGCGCAAGTAGTGATAGCTGATCTCTGATTGCAGATAAAAAACTTTGAGTGGTTTCGGTGGTTTTAATCCTAAAAAACTTTCTCCTGCCGCGATATGAATCAGGAAATTAATTAAAAAATCACTTTTTCCCACTTTCGGTGCGCCGCCAATTAAAAGCATTCCGCGCGGTGTCAAAAATCTTGGCGAAATTAAATCATCCGGCATCGGGCTGTTATCGTTCCACAAATCATCGCCAAGATAGCGTGGGAATCTTTGCTCAAAACTTTTAGCGCTCTCAAAAAGTGAATTGATGTTAAAGCCTTCAGCGACAGCATCGAAAGCATCCCATTTGTGAGGCTTGTGTTTTGGTGGCGTTATCAGTGAAACGAATGAGGCAACTTTAAGCAGGTGTGCGGCAACTTTTTGACCATACTCAATTCCAGCTTCGTCATTGTCTGGCCAGATAATTACTTCTTTTCCAACAAGCGGTGACCAATCAGTTTTATTGACCGGAGCATTTGCACCAAACATTGCGGTTGTTGCGGTTAGGCCGTAGGCAATCAAACTGTCAGCGGATTTTTCTCCTTCGACAAGAATGATTTTTTTGGCAGAAACAATTCCTGGAATATTGTAAAGCGGCCTTGGATCAGGTGATTTGGCTTTTCTGTTTTTTACATCCCAAACTCTGAATTCTTTTCCATCTTCAGTGTCATAGCGGTAAACGCAGGCAATCAGCTTATTGTTTTTATCAAAATAATCCCATTTTGCAGTTGGTTTTCCAAGATCGTCGGTAAAGTTGCGGCGGATATTTTTCTGCTGAATTTCCAAACTCAAAGGGCTTCCAAGCCATTCGCTAATCTCGATTAAGAGTTTGTTAAAATCTGATTTGTGATAACCTCTGACTTCTTCCCATAAAGCAAAAATATCGCCGCCTTGGTTTGTTGCAAAGTCAAACCAGTGACCTTGCTTTTCACCTTGCAGCTGAACGATTAAACTTTTCCCTGATTCACCTTTAGTGCTGCCAATATGAAAACAATTATTTTTGATGTGACCATTTGGCAAAAGATAAAATAAAACATCTTCAATTCTACTTAAGAGTCCTTGCCTTATCAGCTCAACATCAATTTTTATATTCTCATTTTGCTGATTATCTGCTTTGTTAAAATCTAGAGGTTTATTCATACATTCAACCTCCAGCAACGCTGCTGCCACGGACAGAATTTGCACTCAAAGTGCGTTGAATCTGTTGCGATTCGCGGAAGCAATTCGTGCGCTTCGGTGGCGCATAAAATTTGCACTGCTTTGTCGCTGGTTTTTTGTGCAAGCTCTTGATCAAACTCGATTAGCTCAAAATGAATTTCGGCGGTGTCTTTGTTTATCGCAGTAAAGAGTGCGGGATTTTTACAAATGCCAACAATTGAGTTTTCCATGTAAGCCTGGTAGATTGCAACTTGTGCTGCGTAGATTGGCTTTGAAACAGAAAGACCTTTTTTAACTAAATCTTTCCACGATTTATCATTAAGTGATTTGCATTCCCAGAGCATTGGAAATTTGAAATCTAAATCTTCGGGAGCAGCAATAATAACGCCGTCAATATGACCTTTAACTTTGCCGCCGGCGACAGCAAATCCAAATTGATTTCCGTTTTGTTTTTGAGTGATGAGATTTATGCCCGCAAGCCTCAACCACTTAATCATCAGCTCTTCAAAGACATGACCAGCCTGAAAAATTTTTAAAGTTCTGCTGGTGAAATTTTGATCTTCATCTTTTGGCGTGTCGGTATATTCAAACTGCAAAGCACGATTGCATGAAACGCCAAGACGCGATGCGCCAAGATAATCTCTAGAGGTTTGTTTTGAATGTTCTGCTGTTAGTGCTTTGTCGATCAGCAGATTTATTTTTTCTGAAATTTTTGGTCGGTGATTAAAATCTAGCATGGCACCTCCAACATTTCTGTTTCAGATTCTTTGCCTTGCATAAAGTCGAAATAAGCACTTAAGCAAACTTCAATTAAACACAAAACTTCTTCTCTTGAATAACTTGAGAGTGGACGATCCATGCCAATTTCCGTCACATATTCGCCAAGCGGTTTTAGTGCAGATTCAATGGCTTCTTTTTCATTTTTGGTTAAGTCGATCATATTATTTTCTTTGTAAATTTTGCTAAAAATTTCCTGACAATTCATCGAGCAGAAATACTTACGTCTCTTGCGGTTAGCGGCATGACTTGCTCGAAGTGCTGGTGGAATAAAACCAAAACCGCTGGCTTCTCTTTTACAGACTGAGCAGATTTTCATGAGTTACCTCCCATGGCACTTACAACGTGTCTCGTGGCATCAGCTTCGAATAGAAGCTTTTGGATGGAGGATTTGTTGAAGTAGAATTTGAGTAGATTGGCAGCCTTGTATTTGGTGATGCTGTAATCATTGCGGTAAGCTGAAGGCAGGCAATGAAGTTGCCTTGTTGAGGCAGTTTGTTTTAACCAACTTTTTGATTTGTGAGCGCTGTCAGCAGTTTCGTTTTCGTTTAAGAAATCATCAGCGCCAGCGAGGCAAATTTCTTGTGATCCGGTGCTTAAAATTTTAATTCCAAACTCAGTTCCACCGACGCAGTACCAATGATCGTTTAAGAAAAAGATTCCGGAAAAAGCATTAAAACCTGATGCCATAAAAGCCGCGCCATCACCAAAAATATCGCACCATTCGAAGTTTGATCTCTGAGTTAGCAAATCAATTTCCGACATGACGAATCCTGATAATTCGCCTTTTGATGAATCAGCTTCTGCTTTTTCAAATTCGTAATCGCAAATCGGACAGCTATTTGATGCTGATGGAACAAGCATCGAACATGATGGGCATTCTTTTTGAAATCGGACTTCAGCTTTTTTCTTTGGTTGCTTTGCCTTTTCAAGATCAACATCCACATCAAGCGAGCCGTGAATTAAGCTCGAAGTTCCAAAATCAAGAACAACGCAATCTTTTTTGATAACATTTGGATAGAGCTCGGTATCAACTACGCGAAGCCCACGCCCAATCATCTGAATCATGGTTGATTTAAATGAGCTTGGACGAAGTAAAACAACGCAGGAAGTTGGTTGGTAATCCCAGCCTTCCGTAAGCACAGCGACATTGACGATTACTTGTGCATTACCTTGTTCAAATTCAGCTAAAACATTTTTCCTTTCTGACTCTGATAAATCACCGCTGATAAAAACTGTTTTGATTCCGTGAGCATTAAAAACTTCCGCAACTGATTTGGCGTGAGCGACAGTTGAACAAAAAATCACAGTTTTACGATTACCTGCAAGCTCTTGCCATTTGGCAAAAACTTCTTCGGTGATCGGCAATTTATTCATGATTTTTTCAACTGCTGCCATGTCGAAATCGCCGGCAGTTTTTTTGACATTTTTCAGCTCGCTTTGAGTTCCAACATCAATGATGTAAGTTCGTGGACGAACCAAATGACCGGATGCAACCAACTCAGAAATTTTAATCTGATCTGCAACATTGGAAAAAATATCACCAAGGTCTTTTTTATCGCCGCGACTTGGTGTGGCAGTCACGCCGTAAATCAGAACTGACGGATTTTTTTCTTTCACTTCATTGATGATGTTGCGATAGCTCGGTGAAACGCAGTGGTGTCCCTCATCAATTGCCAAAATATCAATTGCTGGAATCAGACTTAAATTTTCTCTGCGCGATAAGGTTTGCACCATCGCGAAGACCGCCTGACCAGCAAATGATTTGGTTTTAGCATCAAAAACAGAAGTGCTAATTCTTGGATTGATGCGCAAAAATTTTCTAAGATTTTGTGAAGTTAATTCGTCACGATGAGCAAGAATTAAGGCTTTATTATCCGCACAAAGAAGCTCGCCAACAACAGCAGAAAACATAAGTGTTTTTCCTGCTCCAGTTGGCGCGATGCCAAGAGTATTACCGTGCTGCTTTAGCGCGGTAACACTCTTTTCTACGAACTCCTTTTGTCTTTTGCGAAGTATCATGGCTTCTTTTGGTTATCTAGCCCAAGCAGGACGATTCTTTGCAGACGCTTCCGCAGCAGGAGAGTTTTGAGTTTTTACCGCTGGAGCATTAATTCCCATCAAGCTCTTATAATCCTTGTTGTCAGGAGTTATCGCAAAACGGATTTCATTTTTGAGTTCCTCGTTTTGATCTTTTTTGGTGGTAATCTTTGCCACAAATTCGATACCATCTAAATCACCAATGCCGTTGATTTTTCTGGCACTTTGCGCAGCTGGTGAGTTATCACTTTCAGAAAAACCGCGTGCAGAATTTAGAATCGCCTTGATGAAAGACCTTCCCATATTTCCCCATTCCGGTCCTTTGTTGCTGTGAAGACCGAGGATTCCCCAAACTTTTCGTTTGGCGTATTCGCCTTCAAGAATTATGAATTCGCAGGAAAGATAGATTGAACCAGTTGCATCATTTTTTGTTGCATAACCGCCAACCCATCCTTGGTTTGGATCGTCATAGCCGCCTGGCTTGATTGACATTCTGACTTTGGCCAGAGTGTTGTTTGGAATAAGATCAAAACTTGATTGGTTTTCGCTGTTGTTAAAATCCATAGACATAAAATCTCCTTGTTGTTTTTAGTTATTATTAAAAATTAGTTGTTCTTTGATTGGCTTGGCTTCAGACCTAATTTTCTCCATCAGATTGCCGAGGTGAGGCTCTTCAATTGCATCGAGTCTTCTTGAGCGATCTTTAGCTGGATAATTAAACTGATTGATGGTGTGACAGATGAATGCACGATAAGATTGCTCTTTGTCTTCTGGCTGAATTTCTGCCATGGTGATCACTTGATCGACAATTCCTGGAAGCTCTAAACCAGTTTTACTGCCTTCGATTTGCGGCTGATAATATTTGCGATTAAAGTCATCAAGTTTTTCATCCAAGATGCCGACAAACCAAATATTCTTACTGCGCGTATGCTGAAGGTGAGTTAACCAAGAGATCATCTCGCGACCATGCAAACCATAAGCTCCACGAGTATCAGGCTTTCCCGATTTTTCACTGAATGCTTCTGGTTGACCTTGGCAATATCCAAAACACAAACGACCGGCGACTGTTATACTGTCGATGAAGATGGTCTCGTATTTGTCGAGGAAGGAAGGATCGCCATATTTTTGACAAACCTCGTCAAAGTGGCGCTGACTAAACTTTTGATCAGGACGAAGAGCGCGATTTGGTCCGCCAATAAAAACTGCAAAGTCGCAACATTCCTGCCAAGTTTTCGGTCGGATTGTATCACCTTGCCAGCCTTCAACGGCGAGATCTCCAGCTTCAAGATCAAAAAATAAAGTGGTTTTTGGATTAAGAGTCCAAAGCAAACTAGTTTTTCCAATTCCCGATTTACCGAAGATGCAACCCTTAATTCCTCTAGTTTCTTTTAAGCGCTCATCCGCGCTGATGATTGGTAGATTACTCATTTCTACCTCCTTCAGCTAAAGGCTGAATCTTAAAAGTTTCTGCGCCAGTTTTTAAGACTCGCGCTGGCTTAAAGATATTTTTGATATGCTCTGGCCATGCGGTGTATTTGGTTTCAGAGATTTTGTAGGAGCTTTCAACATATTCGTCAGGGTTGTCGCCATGCTTTCTGATTGCGATGACAACATCTTTCAATCTGTCCTGATTCCATTCGACTTTTTTGGCCAGAACAGAAGTAATCCTAAAACCACCATCTGCGAAGTGGACTGTGCCACTATCCTTGGAATCAATTTTGCGAAGGTTGGAAGCAATGTCGCGATATTTAAGCGCAATGCTGTTATCTAACCATTCCTTAAGCATTTTAGCTCTTTGCAGATGCTGCAATGCTTGTTCTTGCAGCGACAATAATTCTTCAGGAGGTAGTTTTGATAAAGTTCCAACTGGAATATTTGGAACTTGTAATAAAGTAATTTTATCTGTCATGACGCACCTCCTGATTTTTTAATTTTTTATCAAGAGAGCCTTCGTCCTCATATTTTTTAATGGCGGTTTCCGAGTATCTGACTCTGCCACCAAATTTGACATATTCAGGACCATCGCCACTGCCGCGCCAGCGCTGTAATGTTTTTTCAGAAATACCCCATTTTTTGGCGACATATTTCTCAGAGTGATAATTTTCTTTTGTCATTTTTGCTTTGCGTTGATTAATAAAAATCAAAGTCACTTAAGCCCGAAACGGACTTGGCGATTTGACTTGCACAAAGCTAGAAAGTGAGGGGTATGAAAATCGGTATGGCTATGGTATGAAAAGCGGTATAATTTTGATTATAGGATGAATTTTGGGAGGAGAAAATTTAACTTGCGGCATTAATTCAAGTTAAGCCAGTAATAACCCTTCTTGTCATACTGCAAAATATTCTGCCGAATATTTCTTGAATCCGGAGTTCGAAATAATGTTTTTAATTCTGTGCTGCTTTCCGTCACTTCAACCATGACTTCGTCTTTATGCACTGGCTTTCCCGCCTTATGTAAATACTCAAGAACATCGGCTTCTTGTTTAGTAAATCTGAAATACTCACCATTAAAACAAGCACTGCGATAACCAGTCGTAAAACCATCTTTTGAAGTTTTAAACACCGCTGATTTCAAAACACCTTTATCAATATGAAAATCCTTCTTGCTAACAGATAAACAGTTTTTAAGAGAGATGATTTTATTGCCGGCAATCTTTGAATTAAAGTAGCTTGGAATATCACTACAGCTAGTCAGAATCAAGCCCTGAAAGGTTGATTTTCTTTTGCCCAAAACCTTTTTAATTTTGTCGAATATTTCTTCTTGTCTGATTTTTCTGGCAAAGAAAACTGGCACTTCAATATCAATATTAGCAATTCCGATGCCCCACAATAAATTAGGCAAAATTTCTTCGCAGTCTTTATCAGGAATACCAAAATCGTTACTGATGTTTTTTACTATCCAATCCAGCCTTAAATTATATTTCGTGAAGTTATCAAAAGACACGGGAATGAATTTATCATTTTGATTGAAATATCCGGGTTGGTTGTTTTTGAAGCATAAATCTTCAACATCTCCATTCTTGTTGATGCAATAATCAAGACTGTCAGTTGCAAATGCTCCGTTAGACACAAGATTGGTCATCTCATCGGCAAAGTGAGTAGCTATTCGGTGAGTTACGGAAGGGTTGTCATTTTCGCATATCTCACAAGCAAACAGAAAAGACTCTCTGGAAATTTGATTGCTTAATGTAGTAGTCATTTCAAGGAACGAAAAATTTAACTACAGTAATAACTACTCATACATTTTGAGCCTCCAGCAACCCCCAAGATTCCAGATATTTGTTGATGACGGGATTTTTAATCGTGGTTTTAATCTGACTAAAATATTTTATTTTAACCGGTATTCTGTTTTTCTTTTTATCAAGAAATCCTTCATAAAATAACACATCGAGACCGATCTCTTTTACGGCAAGACATTTTGTAGAAATATTTTTTGCCTTGATTGCATCAAATATGGCTTTTTTGTCATCATTAATAACAAAAGAAAAATCATAACTTTCGCAAGGGGAAACAACTCTCACATCCTTAATTTTGACATCTTTTATTCCGTCCCTTGGAGTAGAAAATTTGAACCCATCTATTAATTTTTCAAAATTTTGCGAAATATTGAAAGATTTTCTAAATAAAACTTCATTTTTATTCATTGTGATACTATTATTTGTTTAATAATAAGCCCCTAACAATTCTGCGGGGCGGCATTATGCCTATTTAACTTGATTTTTACCACATGAATCAAGTTCTTTAAAATTTTTACGAATAATACTGTATCATTTTGAGACAACTAACGATGAAATCCGATGAAAAAAGTAAACATGGAGGATATAGAGCTGGCGCCGGAAGAAAGTCAGAATCAGGTAAAACAAAATCTCGGCGCATTCCCGAAGAAATTACAACTGAAGACATCCGACTTTTAACAGAATATAAAAAACATGACCTCCCACTTTATGAAATGAAGATTGAAGGTGGAGTAGCCTCTATAGCAGACAAAGAGCAATATGAAAGCCATAAACCAACCGATAAACTGCTAATAAAAAATATTCAGAATCACTTTTTTGTTAAAATGTCCGGATGTCATTTAAAGGAGGAAGGAATATTGGAGAATGATCTTTTATTGGTTAACCAAACAAAAGACCTTAGAGATAGCAATATAGTGATTGCAACCTCCGATACTGGCAAAGCTGTTATTAAGAAGTTAGTCAAAGAAGGTGATAAAATCAGGCTCACCTGTGGCAACAACAATTGTCCTGACCTGGAAATAGATGAAAATTCTCTTGATAGAATCAGGGGAGTGGTAACAAGAGTTATTAGAGATTATAGCCAAGTTACCGCTTAAAACTTGTATTCTTGCAGGATACCTGAATTTATACCGCTTTTCATACCATAGCCATACCGATTTTCATACCCCTTAAATTTTAAATTTAGCTCATAATTTAAAAAACTATATGAGCTAAACAATGACAACACAAAACTCTGAATACACTTTACCTGAAATAGGCTTTGTTCGTCTTCCGGTAATTTTAAATATATTTCCTGTTGGAAAGTCGACTTGGTGGCAAGGTATAAAAGATGGAAAATATCCAAAACCTATAAAAATATCTGAGAGAGCAGTAGCTTGGCGAGTAGAGGATATAAAATCCTTAATAACAAGTTATAATCAAAAAAAATCTTCTTAGGTATGTTATTTATTAACTTTTTTTATCACTCGAACATAACTCCCGTAGGGAAAAAATCAGCTGGAAAAGTTGATTTAGAAACATACCCGATTTTTTCTAATTTATGGATAAGTGTTTGGTAAATTGAATCTATAAGAATGTTTTTAGAACCACTAAGATTTACAGCCTTTGAATTTTCCTCTAATTCTGTTTTTATATTTTTGAGAACTAAAATATGCTTGTCTCCTTCCTCACATTCTTTACTGATTATGCGACAATAATTGTCCCAGCAAGTGTTAGTAATAGCCTGTGGTTCACAGACTTTCCCGTACAAATTATTGCAATAATTAAGCTTTAAATTACTTTTCAATAATGGAAAGTTTTCTTGGCAAAACCTATCATAAACCTCTTCAAAATATTGCTCCAAATAAAGAAAAACTTTCTCGGCATAATCATTTTTTACCACTTTATACCGTCCGGGAGTAGGCTTAAATTCTGGAACATTAGTTAAGCACGACAAATCAAATAGTTTGTTTTTGATGCAAAAATACAAATTCTCTTGCAGAAACCAAAGGCTCATTTTTTTCTTAAAAACAGATGAATCATATTTAATTCTTGCATCGCAAAGCTCATGCCAAAAATAATTATTATCCAAGTCTTCCCAATAATTATTATCTTCGGGAATTTTATGAATTAAGGATGTGCTATAACCACAAGGTATTGGGGCTCTTCCAAAATAATATACGCCCTTTATGACTTCATAAAAAATAGAAACTTTCCAAATGTTGGGATAAATAATATTTTTTACAGAAAGAAATTCTCGGTCGAGTAAGCTATTATAGTTCTCAACCTCATCTTGAATTTCTCTTGGAATATCACTAACAAATCTGCTAGTTAGGTTATCAAAATAATGTCGTCTTGATCTTCCTATTATCTCCTCAACAGCCTTTCTAAATTCATCTTTATTTTTTGGATCCTTAATTTTGCTACAATTTTTTGAGCTAAATTCATTATCCGCCTCAAATTTATTTAAAAACAAGAACTGAATTTTATTAGCATCAAGAGTGCTTTTATCCATATGAACTATGAATAAAAAGGTTGGCATCATGTGATTTTTTACATCAAGCAGTAACTTTTTATATTTTTTCTGCCCAAAAGAATATGATTTACGAGTTGTTCCTTTCGACTGAATAAAAAAGCGCAAACCTTTATTTTTTTCAGCCAGCTTGTGACGAACAACAATTTGCCCATCATAATACTCACCCTTGTCATTCCATCGCAAATCTGAGGTATCCGCATTGTATGGAAATCCGTCCTCACTACACCAACTGTTGAATATATCAGCTATAACAGAAATTGCTTTTCGCTCTACATTATGATTTTTGATTACCATATTTTTACTTTAGGTTAATTTATCCTTACTATACAGGGATTGGATTTTAAAAAAGGCTTAGGCTGTTTTTTTACATCAATATCAGCTTGAACATAAAAGTGGACTAAGCCTTTTTATCTTCTCAGAATTTAATTTGTAAAACATAGTTTCATCCAATAGGATCTTTATTTTAAACATTATTTTGTCATTATCATGAATTTTCTTAATAAAAAAGGACTTATGAGTTATATATTAGTCCTAATTATGACTATTTGCATCATCCCAGTAACTTACGCTCAAAATAATCAGACAAACAGCAAAACAGAAGAAATGTGTCATGTGCAAGCCAGCATGATATTGTCAATGGCAGTTTATGAAAGAGGAGCTAAAAAAAATAGTTTGAAAGAAAACTTTCATGAAATAACTACCAACAATAAAGAAATTATATTAATAATTAATTATAGTTTTACCGATCTCATTACTAATAAAGAGCATACAAAACAAGTTAAAACTAAATGTGGCCTGGATGGAGATTCAAAAATGTTGAAAGAATTACAAAAAACAGATCCAAAAATATATCAGATCCTATCTCGCAAAATATCATCTATTATTAACGGTTTAAATGATTATTAGTGACTTAAATATCTCAAGTGATACTTGCAAAAAAGTGATTAATCGCGCGAGAATGGATTTATATTCCATTCCCGACCTTCATTTCAAATAAGAAATAAACTAAATAACTCAGAATAATTCCCTCCATCAGCACTGCGAATTATTTATCTTATCCAAATAATCAGCCCACCATTGCATCATCTCTTTGCGCTGCTCAAGATATTCCGCTTTGTTGTAGGTACCGCGCACTTTATTTTCTTCCACATGCGATAATTGTCTTTCGATCCAATCTGAATTAAAACTGCTTTCGTTTAATATTGTGGAACCTGTATGACGAATACCATGCGGTGTCATTTTATTTTTACTAAGTTTTTTCATTGCCTTAATTAGCGTCACATCTGAGATTGGTTTTTTTATTCCCAATCTTCCGGGGAATAAGTAAGGGGAATTTCCAGTTAAACTACGAATCTTTTTTAGAATCGATAAAGCCTGTTTTGGTAGCGGCACAATATGTTCACGCTTTTTCTTCATTCTTCCTGCGGGAATATTCCAAATTGCCTTTTTTTCATCAAATTCAATCCATTCTGCAAATCTAACTTCACCGGGACGCTGCAAAGTTAAAACCAATAGTCTGATTGCAAGTAAAGTTATATTTGTCTCATCTGATAAATAAAGTTTTTCAATAAAATCAGGTAGTTCTTTATCTGAAAGATGAAGTCGGTTTTGTATGGTGTGAGCTTTTAAAAATTTTGCTCTACCAAGTGCGGGGTTAGATTCACAAATTCCCATCACCAAAGCATAATCAAATATTTCCGTGCAATATCCATTAATTCTTTGCGCAACCGAAACTGCATCGCGCTGTTCAATGTTTCGTAAAATTTGCAAAATATCTTGAATAGCAACTTCTTTAATTCCTTTCCAACCAATTATCGGATAAACATCTTTTTGTAATCGGCTTTGAATATTTTTAGAATGTTTTTCAGTCCAAGATTGTTTTTGTCGCCATTCCTCGGCAATAGTTTCAAATTTATTTTCAGCTCTTAGTAAAGCTGCCTGTTTTTTGGATTTTTTATTTTTGTTTGGATCAAGTCCACGAGAAAGCAAATCTCTAATTTCATCCCTGATCTTTCTAGCATCTGCTAATGACAAAAATCCTGTTCTATCACCATATTTTCCAAGCGTAACAGTATTATTTTTTCCGTTAAATTGATAAGGATACTGCCAAACTTTTGTTCCGCTTGGTCTTATCAGAAGCCTTAGTTTTGCATCATCAAATAAGAAATAATTTTTATCTTTTGGTTTAGTTTCTCTGATTTCTCGATCAGAAAGTTTGCGATGAATTTTTGGCATTTTTTTGCATAATTTGATTTTTAGTCATTTTACACATCATTTGTACATCAAAAAAAATAGACCTTAATAAATCTCATTGGATTTTATTGGACTAATTTGTAAGCAAAAGATGCGATAGAACCAATAGAATCATAGCTTTGCAAGGTTTTAAATGGAACTAAAATTTCTTTTTATGTACATTTTTTGTACATAGCTTTGTGCATAGAAAAAATTTGGCTTCAGGCGAAATTAGCTGGATTGCAATGGAAATGAGAAGTGCCATGAAGGCGCTCTTGTGTAGACTGAATGGACTTTATTGGAAATTGTCGGATGTCGAAATGGTTGCGGGGGCCAGATTTGAACTGACGACCTTCAGGTTATGAGCCTGACAAGCTACCGGGCTGCTCTACCCCGCGATATGAAAAGCAAAGAATGGAGGTGAAGCATAGGGGTGGGAAAGCTAAATGCAAGTTAAATTAAAGGATTTTTTAAGTGCTGACAAATAGTTTTATAGCATTGTTTTTAGCTCTTTCTTCCAGTGACGCCAGTCTGGCATGAAGTTATCCATGTGGGCGAAAAATTTTTTATTATGATTTTTTTCTAGCAAGTGAACCATTTCGTGAACCACAATATATTCTAAACATGTCTCGTGTTTTTTTGCTAATTCAAGATTTATCCAAATTCTTTTAGCCTTGATATTACAGGTTCCCCAGCGAGTTTTCATTTTTTTTATTCCAAATTCGTTAACTCTAAGATTCATTTTTTCTTCCCATTTTTTTATGTAATTTGGAATAATTTTTTTTAGCGAAATTCGGTGCCATTCGCTAATTATTTTTTGTCTTTGAGATGGAGTAAAATTTTTCCTGATATGTAATTTAATTTTATCTGTAGTTAGAATAATAAAGGGTTTAGAATTGGTTTCTAAAATTTCTAATTCATAATCTTTGCCAAAAAAACTGTGAACTTCTCCGTTTAAATATTTTTTTTCAGGAAGTCTTTTTTGTGAAAGAATTTTAATTTGTTTTTCTCTAATCCAACTTAGTCTTGAAGTGATAAAAGATTTAATAGAGTTTTGAGTTAATCTTAATGGCGCTGAAACCTTAACTAGTGCATTTGGTGGGCATATTTTTAAATGAAGATTTTTAATTCTTTTTTGTGTAACTTGAATCTTAATTTCTTCCAACTCTAGTTGATAGGTTTGCATTTTGTTTTGCTTTCGTTAATTTTGAATTCTTGAGATTAAACAACAAAAACCATATGAGACATATTTTAAAAACTATAACAATTTTAATTATTTCTCTTTCACTAGTTTCTTGCGTTTCTTACAAGCCAATTTTAGATCCAAATGAAAAATATTTGCAAGTTGGTGAAACTGGCGCTAACCAAGATATAAAAACTTGCACAAAAGAAGCTGATGAATATTTAAAAAAATATAAAGCCGCGCGCATTGCAAAAGAAACGGCAAGAAAAGCGGTATCTGGCGCAGTAGTTGGAACTGTGGTTGGTGCAATTTTTGGCAGAACCCTAAGATCTTCTTTAGTTGGAACTGCAATTGGAGCTGGCGTTGGCGCTGCTAGCGGAGCTTTTTCTTCTTCTACTAAAGGCACATTAAGTCAGGATGAAATTAAACAAAGATACATAACTAACTGTTTAGCAAAACAAGGTTATAGCATTCTTGGTTGGGAATAATTAATAAAAAATGGAAAAAAATTTAATTGAAAATCTAAGCAAAACTATTTCAAAGCTTCCTGGGTTGGGTCCTAGAATTGCCAAGAGAATTGTGCTGAATTTAGCTAATAATAAAGAAAGAATTTTATTGCCTTTAATTGCTGGTTTAAAAGATTTAAACGAAAAAATTCATAATTGTGAAATTTGTGGAAACCTAGATGAGGGCAGGGTTTGTAAGATTTGTTTGAGTAAAAGTCGTGATGAAAATTTAATTTGCGTAGTAGAAGAAGTTGCTGATTTATGGGCAATTGAAAGGGCACAAAATTATCGTGGAAAATATCATATTTTGGGTGGAAATCTTTCAGCAATGTCTGGAAAATCTGCGGAAGATTTAAATTTAGAATCGCTTTATGAGCGTTTGAAAAAAAGCGAAATCAAAGAAATAATTATTGCAACTAGTGCAACTATCGATGGTCAAACTACTGCCTATTTTTTAGCAGAAAATTTAAAAGATTTTAATGTAAAAGTTACTCGTCTAGCTTATGGAATTCCAGTTGGAAGTGAGCTAGATTATTTAGACGAAGGAACAATTTCTATCGCATTTAAAACTAGATCAGATTTTTAAAAAATGTTTTTTAATTCGTCATTAATAAATAAAGTTCAAAAAGTTGTGAATTTAGCCAGAGAGCAAAATTTAAAAATTGCTTGTGCTGAATCTTGCACTGGCGGTCTTTTATCTGCTTTATTTACTGAAGTTGCAGGAGTTTCTAGGGTTTTTGATCGTGGTTTTATTACTTATACTAATTTGGCAAAAACTGAGATACTTGGGGTTGGTAAAAAAACTTTAGATGATTTTGGTGCTGTAAGTTTTGAGGTGGCTAGTGAAATGGTTTTGGGCGCAGTGAAGAATTCGCAGGCTAATCTTGCAGTAGCGATTACAGGAATTGCTGGCCCTAGCGGAGGATCAAATGATAAACCGGTTGGTTTGGTTTATATTGGAGTTTGTATTGATGGGAAAGTTATGGTTAGAAGATTTAATTTTGCGGGTGACAGAGTAGAGGTTAGAAAATCTTCGATAATTGCGGCGCTTGATATGGTGTTGAATGTGATTAGTTAATTAGCTTAAATAGCGACCATTTTTTCGGTTCGTCATCCTTGACCGCAGGTCGAGGGTCTCCTGAGTTCAGCCTCTACCCTATGGGGGTTAAGATTCCTGAGATCCTCGACTCTTCGAGGCAAGGATGACGAGAATCTATGGCTTTATTTATTTTAAAGCCTTCCAAACAAACTCACTAGTAAATGGCAGTAATGGCGCCGAAACTTCGCACATTATGCATAAAACTGTATAAAGCACATCATAAGCATCTTGCTTATCTTGATCAATTTCCTTCTTCCAGAAGCGCGCTCTACTTCTTCTAATATACCAATTATTCAAAGCTTCAAAAAATTGATTAAACTCTTCGCAAGCAATTACGGTGTCGTAATTTTTCATTGCTTCATCAATTTTTAAAACCGTCATTTTTAATTTTGATAAAATATAAATATCTAAATTATTTTTAAATTCGCGACTAAATTCAATGCGATTAGCCTTGATTCCATCAGCATTGGCGTAAAGACAGAAGAAATTAAAAGCGTTAATTAATGGCTTAATTGATAGGCGAAGTGTATCACGAATTGCCTTTCCGTCCTTATCAATTCTAAGTTCTTGACCACGCATTACGGGTTGTGAAACCATATAAAAGCGCATAGAATCTGAGCCAAGAGTGGAAAAAATTTCTAAAGGATCGGCGTAATTTTTTAATCTTTTGGAAAGTTTTTGTGATTTTTCATCTAAAATTGTTCCGTGACAAATTACATTTTTAAAAGGTGCTCGATCAAAAAGCGCAGTTGATAAAACAAATAAAGTGTAAAACCAGCCACGAGTTTGCGCTACATATTCCGTAATAAAATCTGCAGGAAAATTATTTTCAAACCATTCTTTATTTTCAAAAGGATAATGAACTTGCGCGTAAGGCATTGAACCAGATTCAAACCAGCAATCAAGCACATCGGTAACGCGTCGCATTTTTGATTTTCCAGTTGGATCACTAGGATTTACTCTGGTTAAATTATCAATAAATGGGCGATGTAAATTTTCAACTTTTACTCCAAAATCTTTTTCCAATTCTGCAACTGAGCCATAAACATCGAGGCGTGGATATTGAGGATCATCACTTTTCCAAACCGGCACTGGACATCCCCAGAAGCGGTTGCGCGTGATTGACCAATCTCTTGCGCCTTCAAGCCATTTTCCAAATTGTCCATCTTTTATATGGTCAGGAATCCAGTTAACACCGGCTGTAGAATTAGAAAAATAAGCAGTTTTTTCGCGCTTTAATTCATAATAATATTCTTCATATTCTGCATTTTTTGCTGCTTTAGGATAAGAATTTTTTCTCTTAAAAATAAATTTAAAACCAGATTTTTCTAAAACTTTTTGTGAACCTAAATTATCTGAAACCGTGGCTGCACAAACTAAATTGATAGGAAAATTCTTAAAAGAAAATTCAACTAATTCGCGCGTAATTTCAGTTCCATAACCCTTATTCCAAGCTGATTTAGCAAGTTGATAAGAAATTTCAACTTTCCCTTTTTCAAAATTTTCTTGCTCTGGCTCATAAAAGCTAAAACCTGCAAGTCCGACAAATTTTTTGCTGTCTTTTTCAAAAAAAGCAAAACGCGGCAAACCAAGAGCTAAAAGTCTGGCAAATCCATCAATTGATTTTTTTGTTGC
>CAMDMO010000019.1 GCA_945902255.1 Rickettsia typhi
TAAGTTGTCACCCTAGTCTTTAAGTTGTCACCCCGTCGAATGACGGGGTCCATCTTGTAACAAATTCTTAACTTAATTTAAAAATCAAACTCTTGACGAAATGGACCCCGTCATTCGACGGGGTGACAACTTAAAGGCCAGTGCGACAACTTGAGATTAAGTTGATAGCTTAAGATTGGAGTGATAACTTAAGGTCAGAACTATTAACTTGATATTTTGTTACAATAAATAGCGCCAACGGCATATTCCAAGTAAATAATAAACACCACTTCATAAAAGACCCTCACAATAAAAACTTCACCTATCCAGCACAAAAACTCTCAAACTCCTTAATTGCAAACCTATCCGTCATTCCGGCAATATAATCAGAAACCAAAATCGCTAAATCTTTTTTCTCTAAAACCTTCGCTGCTTCCGCTGCATAATCATCTGGCAGAAGTTTTGGTGAATTCATATAAAAATCAAATAACCCACTAATAACTTTTTTTGCATTTTCCGTCATCTCGTTCACCGTTTTATGGCGATACATATTTTTCATTAAAAACTTTTTTAAATTCTGATGAATTTCTTCCATTCCATCAGAAAAATAAACTAAAGATTTTCCAGCTTTTCTTACATCATTTTCATTATTAATTTTATTTTCTATCAAGTTTTTTTGCGTCTGATTAATCACATCCAAAACCATCTCTAAAGTGATGCGTTTCTTAGCCTCACCCACTAACATTTCGCGTTTAATATTTGGATATTTTGCTAGAATTTCTTGATAAATTTTACCAATTAATGGCAAAGAAAAAACCTCTTCTACTGAAAATAATTGCGCACGCAAACCATCTTCCAAATCATGATTATTATAAGCAATATCATCAGCAATTGCAGAAATTTGTGACTCAATTGACGGGAAATTTTTTAAATCTAAATCATGTTTTTTATTATATTCTCTAATATAAGAATGTAATTTTGCCTCATCTAAAATTGGACCATTATGCTTCACCACTCCTTCAAGCATCTCCCAAGATAAATTTAATCCTTCAAATTCAATAAAACGAGTTTCTAATTTGGTAATAATTTTAAGTGTGTGAGCATTGTGCGAAAATCCGCCAAAATTCTTCATTTTCTCATTTAAAACATCTTCTCCGGCATGCCCAAATGGCGGATGGCCAAGATCATGAGCCAGTGAAACAATTTCAGCTAAATCTTTATTAACTCTTAATGCTCCAGCAATCCAGCGCGCAATTTGAGCAACTTCTAAAGAATGAGTTAAGCGAGTGCGATAATGATCACCTTGATGATTAACAAAAACTTGGGTTTTATATTGCAGGCGACGAAATGCGGAAGAGTTTATTATGCGGTCGCGATCACGACCAAAGGTTGAGCGATATTTTGAGTCATCATAATTTTCACCATAAAGACGACCTCTCGATTTTTCTTCATCTACAGCATAAGCAGCAAGCTCAAAATTTATCATTGAAAATGAATATCCATTATTAAACCAGCAACCAATAAAGTTACAGCAACTATTAGCAGCGCGATGATGGTCGATTTAAAAAATATTTTAGCTTTATTTATTTTATAAACCTGTTGTTCTTGTTTTTTTAATTCATCAGACACTAAATCACTCCAAGTTTTTTTCCAACTTTAATGAAGGATTTTATTGCAGAATTAAGGTGATCTTTTTCATGCGCGGCAGAAATTTGCACACGAATTCTTGCTTCGTTTTTTGGCACCACCGGAAAAGAAAAAGCAATCACATAAATTCCCTCTTCTTCAATCATCATTTTAGCAAATTGACTAGCAAGCAAAGCATCACCCAACATTACTGGAACAACCGGATGCACGGCATTTTTGTCTCTCACATTAAAGCCAGCTTCAACCATTTTTTCACGAAAATAAGCAGTATTATTTGCTAGTTTTTTAATTAAAACTTTTGACTCAGTAATCATTTTCAAAATCTCAATTCCAATTGCCGCAGTCATAGGCAAAATATTATTTGAGAAAAGATAAGGACGCGCCTTATTGCGCAATTTTTCAATCACTTCCTTTTTTGATGCAACAAAACCACCGCCAGAACCGCCCAAAGCTTTTCCAAGAGTTGAAGTTAAAATATCCACCCTTCCCTCAACACCACAAACCTCTAAAGTTCCGCGACCATTTTCACCAACAACTCCAGTTGCATGAGAATCGTCAACCAAAACTAATGAATCATATTTTTCAGCTAAGTTACAAATTTCAGAAAGTTTTGCAATATCGCCATCCATTGAAAACACACCATCGGTAACAATTACACGATTTTTATTTTTTTGCGCCGCCTTTAATTTTTCTTCCAAATCTTGCAAATCATCAAATTTATAAAAATATCTCTCAGCCTTTGAAAGTCTGATTCCATCAATTAAACTAGCGTGATTCAAATCAGCAGAAATTATCGCATCTTTTTCATCAAAAAGTGCTGAAAAAATTCCGCCATTAGCAGCGAAGCATGAAGAAAAAGTGATAACATCTTCAAACCCCAAAAACTCAGCAAGTTTTTTTTCAAATTCTTTGTGTAAATCAAAAGTGCCGCAAATAAATCGCACTGAAGCAGTTCCAAGCCCATATTCATCAAGAGACTTTTTTGCAATCTCAATTAAATTTTTATTATTTGCCAAACCGAGGTAATTATTTGCGCAAAAATTTAGAACTTTTTTTCTTAAACCTTGATGAAAAATTTCAATTTCAGATGATTGAGATGTAACTATTTCATACTCACTTTTGTAAAGACCAAGCTTTTTCAAATCTTCAATTTCAGATTTAATATTATTTATAAATTCTTCTTTGATCATAAATTTTGTAATTAAAATTGGCACAGTTGCTAGATTTATAAAACATTTTTTTTTACAAGCAATTGACAAGAGAAATTTTATAGATAGCTTGAGATAGTTTTCCACTATGTTAAACCCGTTTTTCGAAAAACTTCTTTTAATTTACACTTAAGGTAAAAAAATATGAACAAAAAATTCTTACAATCTCTTGCTGTTGGCGTTGTTGGATTAAGCTTAGTTGCTTCTTGTAACTCAATGTCTAAAAAAGATGAATCTCACAAATGCGGTGGTTCTTCTAAAGAATCTCACAAATGTGGTGGCGTAAAAGCTGAAATCAAAGCTGATGTTAAAGCGGTTGAAGCAAAAATGAAAAAATCTGGCAAAAAATCTAAAAAAGCAGAAGTAAAAACTGAAACTTCTAAAGAAGAAACTAAAAAATAGTTTTTAATCTTTAAGAGATTTAATCTTTTTTAAAAAACCCCGCCAGATCAAAAGATTTGGCGGGGTTTTTATTATTATAAAATTCAATTCATTTTAACTAAAATTTATTATCCATTTTCTCAAGCTGTCACCCCGTCATTTTCTTTCTCGAGTTTTGTCACCCCGTCGAATGACGGGGTCCATCTGGTGAAGCATTTTTAACTAAATTTAAAATCGAAATCTTGACGAAATGGACCCCGTCATTCGACGGGGTGACATTAAAAAAACGGACAATAATGGAAAATGGTTATTACCATTGGAAACTCAGGAAGGAATGTGATGATGACTTGAGTTAAAATTGAACTGAGTTGAATTTTATAATACTAAGCTTGTCGAAGGATTTTTGGACAGAGAACTTTAGTAGCTCTCAAAACTAACTAACGGCGCCTAAGTGTTAAGAGCAACAACATCAAATTTGATTCATTCATTTACAATGCAAGAATTTCAAATAATCGATAAATATTTTAAACCACTTACAATCAATAGCAAAGCCGCTAATGGGCTTTTGGATGATGTCGCAAAAATTAGCCTAAAAAAAGATGAAGAATTAATAATTAGTAAAGATTTATTTATTGAAGATGTGCATTTTTTAAAAAAAGATGGCGGGTTTAAAATTGCCTCTAAACTACTTCGCGCCAACTTATCCGACATTGCCTCATCTGGTGCTAAACCAATTTATTACATGCTTGGTTTTTCTAAAAATAAAAATTTAGATAAAAAATTTATTGAAGAATTTTCTCTTGGATTAAAATCGGTGCAAGATGAATTTGATCTTTGTTTAATTGGCGGAGATACAGTTTCTTCAGAAAAACTTTTCTTCTCAATTACAATTTTTGGCATTGCAAAAAAAGGAAAAATTTTATCAAGAATTCAAGCTAAAAATGGTGATTTAATTTTTACCTCCGGATTCATTGGCGACGCTTATTTAGGACTTAAAACCGCATTATCAAAAAAATCTTTAAATAAATTAAATCAAGATGAAAAATATTTACTAGAGCGCCATTTTTTTCCAACCGCTAGAATTTCTTTGGGACAAAATCTTATAAAAAATAACTTATCATCTTGCGCCATAGATGTCTCAGATGGATTACTTTCTGATTTGCGCCACATATGCAGATCATCAAAATTAGATGCTGACTTATATTTGGATCAAATTCCAATTTCAGATTCAGCAAAAAAAATTCTAAAAAATAATGACAAAATCAATATTCTTGATTTAATTAGTGGCGGAGATGATTATGAATTAATATTCTCTGCAAATTCAAAAAATCGAGAAAAAATCTTTTCTTTAGCAAAAAAATTGAAAATTAACATTAGTGAAATCGGCGTTTTTCACAAATCTTTAAAGAAAAATTTTGAGATTAATCTATTTAAAGAAAAAAATAATTTATCAAAAATAAAAATAAAAAAATTTGGCTATGAACATTGAAAATATTGACAATTCTTTTGAGAAGAAAGAATACGCTGGATCAATCAGAAGAAGCTTTGCTGCAACAATTGATATTTGGATTGTGCTAATAACTCGCATAATCATTATGCAATTACTTGGAATGATTTGGATTAATAAACAAATGGCGTTTTTCATGCAAGAATTTCGTGAACATTTTGGCACGGAATTTATCAAAAATAATCCAGAACATATTGATTTCATTATCCATCATCGCATGTTTTATTATGCCCTAGTTTTTTACGCGATTGTAATTTTTATTGGCACGCTTTATCACGCCTATCTAAACTCCTCTGCTTGGCAGGCAACTATCGGTAAAAGATTGATGAAAATTATTATAGTCACGCAAGATGGTGAAAAAATTTCTCTAAATCGTGGACTTGCTCACTATTTTCTCTCTATTTTACCATTCGCCTTCATTATTTATTTAATAAGTTATCAGTTAAATAATGGCTTGACTCTTTTTCAAACCGTAACTCACAGCGAAACCAATGTTTTTCTTGGCATATCCTTTATATTATGGACCCAGATTCATATGTTTACCAAGAAAAAAACCACAGCTTACGATATAATTTGCAAAACAGTTTTAATCAAAAAAAGAACTGATGCAAAATTTCCTTGGACTAAAAAAACTCAGTAAAATCAAGGCTTCCGCTAGGTTTTCGTAACTTTTTGTAACAAAATTACCTTTGAAATCTGTTATTTAGCCAGATATAATCTTGCGCAAGAAGCGTTCCTTATTAATTTTTGATTCACATGATTACAACCTCACAAAAAACTATTAATAGTAAAGTTAGCTGCAGCGGTATTGGACTGCATAGCGGAGCAAATGTTTCAATAACATTAACTCCAGCACCATGCGATAGTGGAATTATCTTTAAAAGAACTGATGTCGAAAATGGCATTATTAAAGCTCACTATAAAAATGTTGTCACAACCAATCTTGGCACAACACTTTCTAATGAATTTGGAGTTAAAATTGCTACAATAGAACACCTAATGGCGGCACTTTGGGGGTGTGGAGTTGATAATTTAGTTATTGAAATTAATGGGCCAGAAGTGCCAATTATGGATGGCAGTTCTGAGCCTTTTGTATTTTTAATTGAATGCGCTGGAATCAATGTACAAGAAAAGCCTCGTCGCGTTATTGAAATTATGAAAAAAGTTAGAATTGAAGATAAGGATAAATTTATTGAAGTTGAACCCTCTAAAGAATTCTCAATTGACCTTAATATTGATTTTAACCACAAGGCGATTCAAAGCCAAAAATTTGATTATCACTCAACTTTCACTTCTTTTAAAAACGACATTTGTCGCGCCAGAACATTTGCTTTTAAACATGAAATAGAGCACTTACAAAAAATTGGATTAATTAAAGGCGGATCCCTAGATAACGCAATTTTGGTTGATACTGATGGAATAGTAAATAAAGAAGGGCTTCGCTATAAAGATGAATTCGTGCGCCATAAGGCACTAGATTTTATTGGAGATATTTATCTTGCTGGGCATTACATAATAGGTCATTTTAGCGGATCAAAAACTGGGCATGGCATTAATAATAAAATGCTACATGAATTATTTAAAGATGACACCGCTTGGAGATTGATTTAATAACGCACTGGCACATGCACATATTTAGGGTCAGCAACGCCAAACTCACTCTCCAATAAATAGCATTCCAACATTTTTTCAGGTGGAATTTTTGGAATTTTAAAACTTTCTCCATTTTTTAACTTAACCACCGTATATTTTTCATTACTCTTGTTTTTTATCTTTTCATTATAGGCGCTAATAATTCCCTGCCTAAGATCTTCTATCCTAGCAAATTTTACCAATAACTTAAAGCCATCTGCGCATTCTATTTCGGTATTATAGAGTTTTTCCTTCGGCAAAATTGATGAGCATGAAAATAAACATCCAGCTAAAAAAAATAAGAATAAACTTTTTTTTAGGGTTAAACTGAGGACCGATCTAAGTTTAAAAATATCGCCAATAAAACATATCTTGTGATTCAAGCGCTCACTTAACAATTTAATTATCACTAACATAAATTATTGTGGTTTAATTTGCCCAACATTACTAAAAATATCTTTAAAAAAACCAGCCTTATGACCTTCCACCGCCGTATAATTAGAAACAAATACTAATTTGTGATCTCCGTCTGCAAGATTAAATGACTGTAATTTTTTGATAATATTTTTGTTATCAAATCTAACAACTACAAGATTTCTTACTATTACATCAGGCTTAAAGAATAAAACTTTTTTTACATCTTCAGAATAATAAATCCAAGCCTCGTCATCATCAAGATCAGAAACTAGAGTTGGAGAGCCCATAACGCTTAATACTTTATCTTTGGCCACCACACCTTCTTGCAACAGATCTTGATCTGATAATAAGTCAAAAGCATAGCCATGCTTTTCAACCCTTGATATGCAAGAGCTAAGGCTAGATATTAACAATAAACTTAAGATTAATTTTTTCATTTTTTAAAAATAGACTAAGACAATTTTAACATTGCTTTTATTTAAACCAAACTTTATCTTAAAAAAACTCTTTAATAGAAGACTGTAGCTAAATTAAAACTTTTTGTAAATCTACTTTATCTTCAAACACTTAATACCAAGTTGCAATCTAAACATGAGAAATAACTGCAAAATTTTGGTAAAAATTTGCTCGTCAAATGACACTGTACTACTTGGTACAGCTTACATTTTTCGTCGCAATTTTTCCTCAAAATTTCTTTGTTATTTCTCATGTTTAGATTGCAACTTGGCATAAGAAGAAAATCAAGCAACATTTAATATTATATCAACCTTTGTGAGGCATTAAAACATGGCAGTTCCTAAAAAGAAAAAATCAAGCTCAAGAAGTGGCATGAGAAGAGGTAGTAATGGCTCTTTTGACGCTAATTTTCCAAATGTTATAGTTGATAAAACTACTGGAGAATTCAAGCTTCCTCACCATATTTCAGTTGATGGTTATTATAACGGGAAAAAGGTAGTTGCTGATAAAAAGAAAAAAGCCACTAAAGAAGAATAGATAAAATAGCCAAGTGACTAAAAAATTCACAGTAGCACTAGATTGCATGGGGGGTGATAGAGCCCCTCAAATAGTTATTGAAGGAGCTGATCTTGTTGCGTCGCTAAATTCAGAAATTCATTTTCTGTTATTTGGAGATTCAGCAAAAATTAACCCTATAATACAAAACTGCCGCAACCTAAAAGCACGCTATAGCCTTATTCACACAGATGAATTCGTTTCAGCAGATGAAAAACCTTCCGTTGCACTTAGAAAAGGCACGAAATCAAGCATGCGCCTTGCAATTAACGCGGTAAAAGATGGAGAAGCTGATGTTGCAGTTTCTGCCGGCAATACTGGTGCTTTAATGGCAATTGCCAAAATAGTTTTACGCCCCCTACCCTCAATTGACCGCCCAGCAATTGTTACAACAATTCCAAATCAAAAAAAGAAAGGAACCGTATTGCTTGATATGGGCGCCAATGTTGAATGCGGTCCAGATATTTTATTTCAATTTGCAATCATGGGTCATGCCTTTGCCCGCACTGTTTTAAAAATTGAAAATCCTTCAATTGGAATTCTAAATATCGGATCAGAAGATCTTAAAGGCCATGAATATGTTAGAACCGCAGCAGCCATGATTAAAGAAAGTGATCTTAAAGATTGTTTTTATGGCTATGTAGAAGGAGATGATATCACCAAAGGAACGGTTGATGTTGTTGTTACTGACGGCTTTTCTGGCAATATAACCCTAAAAGCAATCGAAGGAACTGTTAAATTAATTTCTGGCGTAATTAAAGAAGGTTTTTCTAGCACTTTTTGGTCAAAACTTGGTTATGTTTTTGCTAGATCATCAATTACTAAAGCCACTAAAACTATGGATCCACGAATGCATAATGGTGCAATGTTAGTTGGTTTAAATGGCGTTGTAGTAAAAAGCCATGGCAGCACAGATTCAATCGGTTTTTCAAACGCAATTAAGGTTGCAATATCTCTAGTTGAAAATAAAATTAACGAACAAATTACAAGCGAGTTACAATCATCAGCTTCAATCATTAGCAATCTTCATCAAGCAGAAGAAGAGGCGATCGCAAAAGGATCTCTATGACTATTAGCAGTAAAATTATTTCCACCGGATCTTACCTTCCGGAAAAGTTTCTTACCAATGCTGATTTAATCAAAACCGTCGACACTTCCGATGAATGGATAGTTGAGCGCACTGGAATTAAAAAAAGACATATCGCCGCTGAAAATGAATTAACTTCCGACATAGCAACTAAGGCAGCTCTGCAAGCAATTGAAAATGCTGGATTAGTTCCTAGTGAAATTGAAATGATAATTTTAGCCACCACAACCCCTGATCTAACATTTCCAGCCACCGCTACAACAGTTCAAGCAAAATTAAACGCTAAAAATGCTTTCGCATTCGATATTCAAGCAGTCTGTTCTGGCTTTGTTTATGCAGTTTCAGTTGCTGATAATTTTATTAAATCTGGCCAAGTAAAAAATGCTCTAGTAATCGGAGCTGACATTTTATCTCGCATTGTTGACTGGAAAGATCGCAACACCTGCGTGCTTTTTGGAGATGGAGCGGGAGCAATTATATTACAAGCGACTGAAGAAAAAAATAGTGGCATCATTTCATCAAGCCTTCATTCTGATGGCTCACTAAATGATATCTTGAAAACCAGTGGTGGCGCTTCTTCAAACCAAAAATCTGGCTTTATTGAAATGTCTGGAAAGGAAGTTTTTAAGCACGCCGTAGATAAAATGACAAAATCAGTTTTAACATCTCTTGCTAAAGCTAATTTGAAAGTAAGCGATATTGATTTTCTAGTTCCACACCAAGCTAACGCAAGAATCTTAACCGCAGTTTCTGAGCGCCTTGGAATATCTATGGAAAAAGTTATAATCACAGTTCAAGACCACGCCAACACATCCGCTGCCTCAATTCCATTAGCTTTAAACCAAGCCAATTCACAAAATAAAATAAAAAAAGGTGATTTAATAATTCTTGAAGCCCTTGGTGGCGGACTTACATGGGGATCGATCGTTCTTAGATGGTAGAAGGGTTAATTTTTCATAAAATAATATAGCGTCTGAAATTCTGCACTTAAAGAACATCCTTCGACAAGCTTAGTATGCTATAGGGCTTGTGCATGAAAAAAACCAAAACACTCGTCATCCTTGAATCCGTAGGATTCGAGGATCCCATGAGCCTGAACTCCTAAAAAAATAAACTCACAAGATCCTCGACGCTTCGCATCAAGGATGACGAGTGTTTTTGTTTTTTAATAAGTTTTCATGCGTAGGCCTTGGGATGACTCCGAGCTTTGCCTCATCTAGGCCTCCGATCATCCTGAGCTTGTCGAAGGATGATTCTTTAAGCGCGGATTTTGTGGGGCTCTCGACTAGAATTTCAAACACTCTGCACAGCAATAATCACCCATTACGAACAACATCTGCCAATATTTTATTTAACTTCTTAGCCACCATCTCAGACGAATAATTATCCATAAATTTCTGATAAGCATTCGCCGCAAGTTCTTTTGCAAAATCTTGATTATTATTTAATTTCTCTATCGCATTTGCTAATAATTCTGGCATTTTTTCTTCATCATCTTTTGAAACTTTTAAGCCATTAATTCCTTCATCAATAATTTCATCTGGACCCCATGAATTACTGGTAATAATTGGAGTTGAATAAAGCATTCCTTCAAGCAAAACAATTCCGAAGGTTTCTTGTTGTGACGGCAAAATAAAAATATCAATTGATTCAAAAAATTTTCTTTTATCATCAACCCATCCCAAAATTTTAAAATTATTTTCTAAACCAAGGTCTTTTGCTAATTGATTAAGGGATGATTCCATTGGCCCTACGCCACCCAAAACATATTCGCACTCTAAGCCACGATTACGCAAAATAACCATAGCATGTAAAATTTTATCAAAAAATTTCTCAGAATAAATTCTTCCTAAAGCCCCTATTCTAACAGTTTTACGAAATGGTTGTTTAACTAATTGAGTAAAGTTTTGTGGAATTCCCATCATATTTGGAATTACCAAAGCACGCTCTGGAGCCTTTCCCGCCTTTACCAATTGCTGGCTAAAATAAGAATTAACCGTCAAAACATAATCAGCTTTAAGAAATTTAGTTGGATTTATTCCATGGTCAATTGCCACAATTGGAGTTTTTTTACCCAGTAAAAATCTTGCTGCTCGCGCAAAAAACATCGCTCTGCCAGAGTGACAGATTATAACATCAGCCTTAAAGGTAAAAAAAAGTAATGCTAAGCGAAAAATTGCAAAAATATCACCTTGACCAAAAGCTGAAAGCTCAAGAGATTTTGAACCAGCTCTTTTTAATTCTTCAGAATAAATCATGCCTTTTTTTGCAACCGACACCACCTCATTTCCTGCGGCAGTTAAATGTTTGGCGTAATCAATAAAACATCTTTCAACCCCAAGAACCTTATTTTCATGGGCTGATTTTTTATAGTTGAATAGAATATTAATTATTTTCATTTAGATTTTATCTGATTGGGAACATTTTTACGATATTTATCGATTTCATTCTTTGAAGCTTCAAATTTCGCCAACTCTTTGCCAGCAAGTTTAAGTCCAGAAGTAGCTTTAACTTTCGCGGGATTGATCGCTCCACCCTTATAAACCACCTCAAAGTGCAAGTGAGGACCTGTTGAACGACCAGTTGATCCAACATAAGCCACTACATCACCTTGTTTTACTTTTGAGCCAACTCTAAGCTTCTTAACAAATCTGCTGGCATGACCATAAGCTGTTGAATAATCAGCATTATGCCTGATTTGAACAAAATTTCCATATCCACCTTTAACGCCATAATAAGAAATAACTCCACTACCCGCCGCAAAAATTGGAGTTCCTGATGGTGCAGCAAAATCAATACCTTTGTGCAATTTAGAATAACCTAGCACCGGATGTTTTCTAAATCCAAAACCAGAAGAAACTCTAGCGCCGTTAATTGGAGTTCTAAGCAATGATTTACGCACGCTATTACCCTTTGCGTCAAAATATTCAACTTTACCACTAACTTTATGCATATATATTTCTATAGCCCTACCCTGCAAAATCAGTGAAGAAAACATCACATTGCCATCTTTTATTTTTTTGCCATCTTCGGTATAAAAACTTTCAACTAACATCTCAAACTTATCGCCACTTCTGATATCTCTTTGAAAATCAACATCATAGCTGTAAAGACCAATCATATTCATCATTGAAGTCGGAGAAATTCCAGCATCAACCCCATCAACAAATAAGCCGTTTTTGATTACTCCATAATATTTTGAAACATAGCGCACCATGTTGATCTTGATTTCTCTAGCGTCATATTCGCCGTTGCTTTTTCGAGAAACTACAATTTCTTGCTCAGGAGAAGAGGATATTGTGATATTATTGATTAGAACCTTGCGACCAATATTAGAATTTTGAGCTTCGTCAGAGTTATATCCTACTCTTATGCGGTATTTTATCGATATTTTATCCCCAACAACAATTGATTTTGGATCAAAAACCTTCTTTGTGGCATTTAAAATGGCAAAAATATCTTGTTCATCCGCACCAATGCTAAAAAGAATTTTAAGCATAGTATCACCAGCCTTAACCCTAGTTTCCAAAACTTGATCTTCATCAACATCAAAATTAATGCCCTTTCCCGCAATATTGATTTTTATTGGAGTTGAGGAATTTTTCTTGGCAATATATTCATTATAGTCAGCAATTACGCTGCGTGAATATTCAAAACCGCTAAATAAAAAGAAGCTGGTAATTATAGAAATGGCAACTGGCTTAAATAAATTATGCTCAATTATTTTATCCAAAACAGATAAAAACCTCATTTTATCTAATGTTTTGCACCAATTTAAGAGTTTTTTCAAGGATTTTGAGGAATTTTAAGAAGTTATCGCAAAATTAATTTTACGAACCAACACCTTAATTATTAAAAGTAAGTCGCCAATTTATAGTTCTCTTTTTTAAATAAGAATAATTTTTTTAAAGATATATTAAAAAAACTTCTTGCCTAAGGATAAAAAATGTGTATCATACGTCATCTCTTTAAAAAATCTGTCACCAAGATTTGATATCACATCTGATTAAAAATGGTTCAGAGTCGATGTTTAAACACAAACTAACAAATTATGTCAGCTAAAAAGGTAAAAACAATAAAAAAAGCAACAAAAACAATCAAACAAACTAAGGTTAAAAGCCAAGATAAAAAGGCTGCCAAAAATACATCTAAGGCAAAAACCTCTACATTAAAAGCTAAAAATAAGCCAACAGTTAAGTTAGCTGTAAAAAAACAAGTTGCTAAAAAAGTTCAACCAACCCCTAAGCTAAAGCAAAAGAACCAAGTAAAATCAAAAAATAAAGTTACGAAACAACAAGTTGCTAAAAAAATTAGCAAAAAAACTGAAGCAAAAAAAGATTCTAAACCTCAAGTAAAAGAAAAAAGCGCTTTAGCAAAAACTATTTTAGCTAGAGGTAACGCGGCAAAATCTGAAGTTAGAGCAGAGCCTGTTAAGGCCGTTGAAAAAAAGGAAGTTCAAAAAATTACCGTTAAAAAATCTTCTGATCTTAAAGATAAAAATAGTTTTAAAATTGGAGAATACGCAATATATCCATCTCATGGCGTTGGCAAAATAACCGACATTGAGAAAACCGTAATTCTTGGACAAGATTTTAACTGCTATTTAATGTATTTTGAAAAAGAAAAGCTAACTATCAAAATTCCAGTTAATAGCGTTGATAAAATTGGCATTAGACATTTAGCCTCTAAATCTCAAATGGATGAAGTATTTACAATTTTACGCAGCGGTGTAAAGAAATTAAAAGGCATGTGGAGTCGCCGCGCACAAGAATATGAAACAAAAATTAACTCAGGCGATATCATTCTTTTAGCCGAAGTTTTACGCGATTTAACTCGTGATATTGAAGATGGCGAAAGATCATATAGCGAAAGAATTATCTACGAAACTGCAGTTCACAGATTAGCTAGTGAATATACAATTGTTTATAATTGTAGCTTTGAAGAAGCGCGAGATAAAGTTGTTTTAACAGCTAAAGATAAACTTCTATCAGAAAGAAAAGCGGCTCAAAAAGATGAGTTTGATGAGTTTGATCTTCACGCCGATAAATCTGAAGAAGATGCAGATGAAGATGAGGAAAGTGAGGAAGAGGACGAAGACGAAGATGAGGATGCGGATGAAGACGATGATTATGAAGATGATGAAGATGAAGATAGACCAAAAAAAAGAGCTAAGAGATAATTAAAATGACTATCGAAACCGCTTTAAAGCTAATTGATATTAAAAAAGATTTTTCTCAAATAGGGCAAAAAATTGAAGTAATTAAAGGCGCTAATTTAGAGATTAAAAAAGGTGAATTAGTGGCTTTAATTGGACCTTCCGGATCCGGCAAGACAACAATTCTACAAATCGCCGGATTACTTGACAGCCCTAGCTCTGGAAAAGTTTTGATTAATGATATCGATGTTTCTAGTGCTGATGATGTTGCAAGAACCGAAATTAGAAAAAACAATATTGGCTTCGTTTATCAATTTCATCATTTATTGCCCGAATTTTCTGCTCTGGAAAATGTCGCCCTACCCCTTTTAATTCAAGGCAAAAGTAGGGATTTTTCTTTTAGTGAAGCTACAAAAATCTTAACAGAAATTGACTTGAGCGATCGCTTAAATCATAAGCCATCAGAACTTTCTGGAGGGCAGCAGCAAAGAGTTGCTATAGCTAGAGCTGTGGTAAGCAAACCATCTTTAATTTTAGCTGACGAACCTACTGGAAATTTAGATTCCGAACTATCGGAAAAAATATTCAACCTCATTCAAAGACTTGTTAAAAGCCACAATATCGGATGTTTAGTGGTAACTCATAATTTAGATTTAGCTAAAAAAGCAAATCGCACGGTTTCTATTAAGGATGGGGTTTTAAGTAGCTAAGAACAACGATTCAACAATAAAAACAACTCTCGCATGGTCAAACCTGGGATCCGAAATAGCTATAAGGATCTACCAGTCAACAAATCAATAAAAAACTAAACTCATTATGAGACCGTCGCAAAATTAGGATTTTTGATGCTTGGCGACGAGAATCAAGAATTATGATGCTTCTTATCTGGAATTGGTATTTTACTTCAATTTATCCTAAAATTTTAAAACCTGCGCCCAGGAGGAAGTTGCATTTCTGGTCTTTGCATTCTATTGCCAGCTTCAGTATCTTGTCTGTAATAATAATCAACCATGTCAGATGGATTGCGACCCAGTCCCATCATTGAATTTCCACCAGAGCTTACATTATTATTTCCAGATATATATGGTATATTTACCGAGTAAGAAGCTTGTTTGAAATCTAGACATCCACCAGACCAGTAAAATGAATACATAGGAATTACAAGCATTGATCCTAAGGCATCTGCCAAACATCTGCCACCATCACCTTTTTTATTTCTGATTGCCACCCATGATTCAAGCTCTAATTGAGCTGATCCATAGCCTTCTTTAGTTAATGTTACGCTGTAGTTTTTAGGTTCAATATTAATTGTAGCTGGGGTTCTTCCATAGTTTCTGCCTTCAATAAAAATATCCGCTCCTTGAGGGTTACTATTAATTGAAACATCAACGGTTTTGCTATTCCAAATCCATGCGCAAGAAGAGCTTAGAGATAAAAGAGTTAATAAGAATATTTTATAAGATAATTTCATGATATTTAGTTTTTTATTTTTTCCACCTGTTATGAACCCAGAACCATTGTGAAGGATATTGTCTGATCCATTTTTCCAACTTACGATTAATTTCACAAGTTAAATTTGTAATATCAGCATTTAAATCTTTAGTTCTCTTAATTGTAAGAGGCTCTTCCACCGAAGCTAAAAATTTAAAACTTTTACCAATTCTAATTGCGCGAGCCGGAATTACTGGAATATCATATTTTAAAGCAATGCGCGCAATTGAAGTGGTTGTAATAGCATCATCATTAAAAAATTTTATCGGCTCTCCTTCGCTAATCTTTTGATCAGCCATTATAAGAATAAAACCTTCGGCCTTAATAGTTTCAATAATTTTACGATTTCCATTAGCGCTTTTTGTAATTAGATCGGTTTTGCGAATTGAGGCAGTCATTTTTTCAACATAAGGATTGTTAAGTGGGCGATAGACTGTGCTCACCTTCAAACCTTGATTTAAAAAAACTTTTGGCCCTATTTCCCAATTTCCAATATGTCCGGAAAAAATAATTCCACCTTTTTTGCTCTCTTTCAACTTTTTGATTATATCAACCGCTTCTTGCGATATATCGAATATTTTACCAATTTCTTCATGAGAATATTTTGCAACATGAGGATATTCCCCAACAACTCGCCCTAAATTATCCCACATATCATCAAGAATTTTCTCTTTTTCTTTTTCAGATAGTTCTGGCATAGCTTTGCTTAAATTATTATAAGCCAATTTATGCACTGCAATTTTTTTACCAACAAATTGAGCAATCTTTGCCGCAATATTAGAAGCTCTTTCTTGGCCCATTACATAAAAAATCCATAAACCAAATTTTACAATAACAGCCTCAAGCAAATAGCGAATTTTTTTAAAAACCCGCTTCAAAAAATCACTAAAATTCATATATTTTTCTTAACTCACTTTTGATTAAATCTTTATTTTCAAATTCTAATTCAATATCCAAATAAGGAATTTTTTCTTGGAAATTTTTAGGGAATTTTATCCAATCTTTTTTTGTGGTGATTAATTGAAGATTTTTTTCTGCAGCAATTTTTACCAAATCCTTTAAATCAGATATCTTGTAAGAATAATGATCGGCAAAACTATAAGTATCAAGAACTTCCAAACCTTCTTTTTTAAGTAAAGAAAAAAACTTTTGTGGATATGCTAATCCACAAAATGCCAGTAATTTTTTCTCCAAAAATTGCTGTAAATTTACTACAGATATTTTGGCTTTTGCAATTTTTTTACCCTCTAGTTTTTTTAACAATTTCTCACTCGCTTCTCCAATTAAAACAATTAGATCAGCTTTTTTTAAACCCTGTTTTACGCTTTCTCTCATTGGTCCTGCGGGAATTAAAAATTCATTACCAAAACCAATATTTCCATCGATAACTAAAATTATAAAATCGCGATAAAGCGAATTATTTTGCATTCCGTCATCTAAAATAATTAATTGAAATTTTTTTATTATTTCAATTTGCTTCGCTCCAAAAAGACGATTTTGCGCAACAAATGTTGGAGCTGTATCAATCAATAGTAGTGGCTCATCCCCCACTTGGTCAGCCCTCAATCCACCATCTTTCGACAATAATAAAAATTTTGATCCATCGCCCATATAACCGCGACTTAAATAAGCAAAAGCAAAATTATTTGCTATTTTTTTTTCTAAAATAATTTCATTTAAAATTTTTCCCAAAGCAATTGCGGTAGGAGTTTTGCCAGATCCTCCGGCAATAAGGTTTCCAACGCATATTACTTTTTTAGAAATTTTGGTAGTTTTGGTAAAAAAATTTACCAAAGAATATCCAATAAAATAAAGTAAACTCAATGGAAGTAGTGCAAAGGAAATTAGATTTCTCTTTCTCCAAAATTCTGGGGTTTTTATTTGCATATTTTAGTTGCCTTGATTTCTTTGTGAGCGCACTTCAACACTACCGTCAAACATTTCAACAATAATTTCCTCACTTTCTTTTATTTCTAAAATAGAAGAAATTAAACTTCCTTCTTTGCTTTTTACTAAAGAAAATCCTCGCTTTAAAATTTCGCGATAATGATTTGCTTTAAGAGATTTTTCTAAATTTTTTAAACTAATTTCTTTTGCTGTTAAATTACTGTCAACACTCCATTTGACTCGCTTAAACAAAAATTCAATTTTTCGCTTTTCTGAATCTATTTTTTGAAAAATTAATTGATTGGAAATTTGCAAAGAGTTTAACTTCTCACTTTTTTTAGCAAAATTATTTTTGATCAAAAAATCAAATTTTTTTG
>CAMDMO010000020.1 GCA_945902255.1 Rickettsia typhi
TTTCTTTTTTTAACTTTTTTGACCTCTGTATTTTTTGATTTAAATTCCGCCTTATAAAGATCTGGGCTAGAAATTAATACTGACAAACCCTCTTTTTTAGTGATTGGATTATAAAATCGTCTTATTGACTCAACCTTACCAACGCCATCAACATAGAGTTTTCCTGTAATTTCACTATGATTTAAAATGGTTTTTTGGTAAAGAATGGCATAAAAACTTCCGGCAATAAAAATCGCTGAGGCCATAAATAACAAGGCTCTTATTGAATATCGATTTAAAAAAGCAAGAAGAGTTGCGGCAAAAAATAATGAAGTAAATATTAGAATTTTAGCTAAAAAATTCTCAGTAAATGTGATTGAAAAAACTGCACCAAATGCAAAAACTAATGGCACCCACAGCCATAGATTATCTTTTTCCGCGGCAAAAATATCTTCCAAATAAGTGGTGATTTTCATATTGGGTTAAAATTGTGGTGAGACGATTTTTAACTAAAAAACTGGCTGTTATAAAAAATTTTGTAAAAAAAATCGAGATTCTTCATTAATTGGCTATCGAAAAAAAATTATAAATTTTCCCAAAAGCTGCTTTTAAAATTCTTTTCAATAAATTCTTTATGCTTTTGCAACTCTTCATTTGAGAGCGCAAAATCACGCTTTGGTAATGTTTTTCTCACTTGACTAATTATCAGTTTATCTGCGCCATCTTCTATATTTTCTTCTTTTTTAGAAGTTAAAAAAGCCAAACCAGCTTGCGCGCCACCGGTTAATTCTATATAAACATCTGCGAGAAGTTCTGTATCTAGAAGTGCGCCGTGCTTAGCTCTGCGAGATAAATCGATGTTAAATCTTTTACATAAAGCATCTAATGAATTTGGTGATCCTGGAAATTTATTTCTAGCGATTAAAAGCGAGTCAATAACATTGCTCATGTCAAGCGGCGCAAGACCTATGGCCGATAATTCATAATTAATAAATTTAGTATCAAACGCCGCGTTATGAATTATTACCTTAGTATCTTTAATGAAGTCTAAAAACTTAGCAGTTACATGGTGAAAAATTGGCTTATCTTGTAAAAATTCTGCAGAAATTCCGTGTATTTTGAATGCCTCTTGCGGCATGTCGCGTCTAGGGTTCACATAGGTATGAAAAACATTTCCCGTCTTCACCTTATTCACCAACTCCAAACAGGCAATTTCAACAATGCGGTGACCATTTTTTGGATCTAGTCCCGTAGTTTCTATATCAAGACAGATCTCACGCATTATTTATTCATCTCCATAATGAGAGTTTTGTTTTGGCTGGCAAAAAGCGCCGCGAGCGCCTTCTGCTTTAACAAAAGAAGCAACTTCTAAAACCGTTGCACTATCAAATTCTTTAGAAATTTCATCAACCCTAATGGCAAAACTTTTATCATCACTTACAAAAAGTTTTTTGAAAAAATTTCTTAAAGCATGAATATCTTCACGAGAAATATTATTACGCTTCATTCCAACAATATTTAAACCAGCAAGCGAGGCGCGCTCTCCCATCACTAACCCGTAAGGAATTACATCATGTTCAACTCCTGACATTCCGCCAATCATAACACCTTTGCCAATTCTTACAAATTGATGAACCGCCGAAAGACCGCCAATCACAACATTATCTCCTACAACAACATGCCCTGCTAGAGTTGCATTATTTGCCAAAATCACTCCATCGCCAATCACGCAATCATGAGCAATATGAGAAGCCACCATAAATAAACAATTATTGCCTATTTTAGTAAGCATAGCACCGTCTTGAGTGCCTAGGTGAATTGTTACATGTTCACGAATTTTATTATTATCACCGATAATAATTTTTGATTTTTCACCTTTAAATTTCAAATCTTGTGGCTCTAAACCAATGGCTGCAAAGGGGAAAATAACATTATTTTTTCCAATTTCCGTATCGCCTTCGATTACAACATGAGATTTAATAATTGTGCCATCGCCAATTTTTACCTCATCGCCAATAATTGAGTAAGGCCCAACCTCAACATTTAAGCCAAGTTTAGCGGTTTTTGAAATAATTGCGGTTGGATGAATTTTTTGAGTCATATTTATTTTTTTTCTTTATCAAATATCATTGCTGAAAACTGCGCTTCTGCAACTTTTTGCCCTTCAACAATAGCAGTTCCGGACATTTTCCATACACTTCCACGATTTTGAATAACCTCAACATGAAGCTCTAGAACATCTCCTGGAACCACTGGTTTTCTAAATTTTGCCGATTCAATTGACATGAAATAAACTAGTTTATTTTCCGCGTCAAAATCAGGTGCAGCGGTAACTAAAAGTGCTGCGGCTTGAGCCATAGCCTCAATAATAAGAACACCCGGCATAATTGGATGCCCCGGAAAATGTCCCATAAAATGAGGCTCATTGAAAGTAACATTTTTAATTCCAATAATTTTTTTACCATATTCAATAGATTCAACCTTATCCACCAATAATAGTGGATAGCGATGCGGTAGGGATTTAAGTATTTTTTCGATATTAATTTTCATGGCTTGTAAAAAAATTTATTTTCCCAATCAGATTTTTTTTGGGCAATTGATTTAGAATCTTATAATCATTCTTTAAATTTTTCCAAGAAAAAATTATGCTTGATTCAAAAGCTGTGATAATGTTAACTGTACAACCTTTCTTTTTTTATAATTTTTTTTTAAAATGACCGAATCAAAATCGTCAAATAAATTAATTGGCGCTGAAATTATTGTTAAAGCCTTTATAAATGAAGGCGTTGAAACAATATTTGGCTATCCGGGTGGCGCAATTTTGCCATTTTATGACGCACTTTTCTTACAAAATAAATTACATCATATATTAACTCGTCATGAGCAAGCTGCTGCACATGCCGCAGAAGGCTATGCCCGCTCAACTGGCAAGGTTGGAGTTATCACCGTAACTTCTGGCCCTGGTGCAACCAATACCATCACTGGCCTTACAGATGCCTATCTTGATTCAATTCCTTTAGTATGTATTTCTGGACAAGTTGCAACTTCTTTAATTGGCACTGATGGCTTCCAAGAAGCTGATATTACTGGTCTTACACGCTCTTGCACTAAGCACAATTATTTAGTAAAAGATGTTAATGATTTGGGCTATATAATTCACGAAGCCTTTCACATTGCGCGATCTGGCCGCCCTGGACCAGTTTTAATCGACATTCCAAAAGATGTACAAAATAGCTATGGAATTTATAACGGTAAAATGGAAATTAACCGCCCATCTTATCAATTAAAAAAACATCGCCTTGAAGTTAAGCATGATCAAATTTCTGCGGCAATTGATTTACTTGAAAAGGCTCAGCGCCCAATATTTTACACAGGTGGTGGCATTATTAATTCTGGAGAAAAAGCTAGCGAATTATTATTGCAATTTGTTCATGAAACTGGCTATCCAATTACCAACACTTTAATGGGGCTTGGCGGTTTTCCAGCCACAGATTCTCACTTCATTGGCATGCTTGGAATGCATGGCACTTTCGAAGCCAATATGGCGATGCATGGATGCGATGTTATGATTAATATTGGCGCGCGTTTTGATGATCGCGTAACCGGAAAAGTTTCAGGATTTTCACCAAATTCTAAAAAAATTCATGTTGATATTGACGATTGTTCAATTGATAAAATAATTAAAGTTGATGCACCGGTTGTTGCTGATGCCACAAGCGCTCTTGAAGCTTTGACTGAAGAATGGAAAAGAAGAAAATTGGGCAATCGCAAGAAGGAAATTTCAGCTTGGTGGAATCAAATTCAAAAATGGCAAGCAGTTAATTCTCTATCTTACGAAACGAGCGAAACAGTTATTAAGCCAGAATATGCAATGCAGCGCTTAAATTCATTAAGCAAAAGCGATTCACCCTTTGTTTCAACCGATGTGGGACAACATCAAATGTGGGCAGCTCAATATATTCACTTCGATAAACCAAAAAAATGGTTAACTTCTGGTGGACTTGGAACCATGGGATATGGAGTTCCAGCGGCAATTGGTGCGCAAATTGCAAATCCTGAAGCGCTAGTAATGTGCGTTAGTGGCGATGCTTCTTTTATGATGAATATGCAAGAACTTGCCACAATAAAACAATATAATTTGCCGGTAAAAATCTTCATTCTTAATAATCGCTACATGGGAATGGTGCGCCAATGGCAAGAGTTGGTCTATGAAAAACGCGAAAGCCAATCTTACATGGAATCTTTACCCGACTTTATGAAGCTTGCTGAAAGCTTTGGAATCAAGGGAATTGAATGCTCTAATCCAAAAGAACTTGACGAAAAAATCATGGAAATGATTTCTCATAAAGGTCCGGTTTTATTCAATTGTTTGGTTGATAAATCTGAAAATGTTTTTCCAATGATTCCTGCTGGCTCTTCTCATAATGAAATTTTACTTGGCTCACAAGCAAAACTTTATGTAACTAAAGATATTAACGCGGTTTAAATATGTCTGATCAAATAAAAAAACATGTAATTGCGATTTTGGTTGATAACGAATTTGGTGCTTTGGCGCGCATTGTTGAACTATTTTCAGCGCGCGGTTATAACATTGAATCGCTAAATGTGGCGCCAGTAACTTTAGATAAAAAACTATCTCGCATCACCATCACAACTATTGGAACCAGCAAAACTATCGATTTAATTTGTAAGCTTTTAAAAAGAATCGTGCCAGTTCATCAAGCAGCAGAGCTTACTCGTGAAGAAGGTTATATTGAGCGAGAATTAGCTTTGGTGCAAATTATTGCAAACGAACAAGCTCGCGAAGAAGCAATTAAAATTGTTGATAAATATCGCACTCACATCGTTGACATTGCTGGCGACTCAATTGTTTTTGAAGTAATTGGATCTGCAGAAATGATTGATGAAGTTTTGCATAAGCTTGTAAATTACGGCCTCGCCTCAGTTTCTAGAACAGGAATTGCCGCAGGATTTAAAGGCGAAAAAAAGCTAAATGATGTAAAATAAAGCGGGCGTTACTAAATTTTGTAACGCTTCTCTATAGTTGCCACCTTCTTTCCCCCTATTTATCATCCCCATCTCTAATTGCCAAACCTTTTTTCCCTATTTGCCACACATTTCTTTTTCTATTTGTCACCCCGTCGAATGACGGGGTCCATCTAGTCACGAATCCTTAACTTAATTTAAAATCGAGATCTCGACGAGATAGACCCCGTAATTCGACGGGGTGACAATTTGAAGGATTTGTACTTGAAAAATGGATTGACAACCTTAGAAAGACTAATGAGCGAAAGCCTTAGAAAAAAAGATGGCGTTGCAAAATATCCATCTCTAAAAGCAGGTGCCAAAATAACTTGACTGTTTTCAAGTTAGAAATTATTATGCTGCGCCTCTTGTTTATATCAGTGATTTAAAAATCAAAATCGCTTTGTTAAGAGAATTATTTATTTCAAATATTATATTTTATGGCTGGAAAACCTAAGGCTTCTAAAGCAAAAAGAAATACCATTTTATTTAAAATGGTTAGCACCGCAGATACTGGATTTTATTATCTTGCTCGCAGAAATCCTAAACAAAAACAAGAAAAAATGGTGTTTAGTAAATATGATCCTGTTGTGCGCAAACACGTAGAATTTAAAGAACAAAAGCTCTCTAGCTAATGTTCTTAAAAAAAAGGCGGACTTTAAGTCCGCCTTTTTTTTGTCTTAATTTTTTTAAAAAATAAAAATGCTAACTAATCTCTCTTCACAAATTATCGAAGTAGTTGAAAAAGCCGCAATCTCTTGTTATGACTGGATTGGCAAAGGTGATAATATGGCTGCAGATCAAGCTGCCGTAACTTCGATGCGCAAAACTCTAAACTTAATGAATATTAGCGGCACCATTGTTATTGGTGAGGGCGAGCGCGATGAAGCACCAATGCTTTATATTGGAGAAAAAGTTGGTAAAGGCGGAATTGAAGTTGATATTGCGCTTGATCCACTTGAAGGAACCACCATTTGCGCCAATGCTGGCGAGTCTTCTTTAGCGGTAATTGCTTTTGCAAAAAAAGGCGGATTCTTACATGCGCCAGATGTTTATATGGATAAAATTGCAGTTGGCGCAAATTTACCAGAAGGAGTAGTTGACCTTGATAACTCGGCGAAAAAAAATTTACAAAATTTAGCTAAAGCTAAAAAATGTGCCATTTCCGACTTAACCGTGATGATTCTTGAACGCACCCGCCATGAAGAATTAATTGCAAAAGTTCGCGAAGCTGGTGCAAAAATTCGTTTAATTGGCGATGGTGATGTTGCTGGTGTTATTGCTTGCACCAATCAAAGCGCTCGCATTGATGCTTATATGGGAACTGGTGGCGCACCTGAGGGAGTTCTTGCTGCGGCAGCTCTGCGCGTTATTGGCGGACAAATGATGGGTCGCCTAATTTTTAACGACAATAAAAAACAAATCGATCGCGCTAAAAAAATGGGAATAAAAGATTTAAATAAAAAATATAGCGCTAATGAAATGGCTAAAGGCGATGTGATTTTCGCCTGCGCTGGCGTTACTGATGGCTATATGTTATCTGGTGTAAAAAAATGTCATAAGAAAATTTATGTGAATTCTTTATTAATGGATTCAGCAGCAAAAAAAGTTACCAAAACAACTTCAGAAATTTTATAGCAATCATGTCAAATATCAGAGTAATCAACCAATATATAAAAGATCTTTCATTTGAAATTCCAAATGCACCAAATGTTTTTTTAAATAACCAAGAAAAACCAAACATAGCCCTTTCAGTTGATATTGATGCAAAAAAAATTACTAAAGATTCGTTTGAAATAACGCTTAAAGTTAAAGCTGACGCTACTTCTGCGAATAACAAACTTTTCATTTGCGAAATTTCTTACTGTGGAATTTTTGCTTTACAAAATATTGAAAATGAAATGATTGAACAAGTATTGTTGGTTTATTGCCCTAACCTGCTCTTTCCTTATTTGCGTCGTATTGTTTCAAATGTAGTTTCTGATGGCGGCTTTCCTCCATTAATGCTAGAGCCAATTGACTTTTCAAGTCTTTATGAAAAAAGACAAGAAACTCTCCAATCTATGCCAGTTAATGATACCAAAAATTAGCCTTTAAATATGAAAAAATTAATTTCGATTTTCGCTTTTTTTTTCTTATTTTCTCAGGCGCAAGCTGCAAATCAATATAAGCTAGACCCCAATCACACCAATGTTTTTTGGTCAGCAAGTCATTTTGGCTTTTCTAATCCATCAGGAAAATTTTCAGATGTTGAAGGTGTAATTAATTTAGATGAATCAGACCCACAAAGCACCGCAATCAGCGTTAGCATTAAAACCGCTTCAGTAGTAACTGGCATTCCAGCTTTCGATAAACATTTGCAAGGTGGTGATTTTTTTAATAGCGATAAATTTCCAACGGCACAATTTATCAGCACAAAAGTTTTAAAAGGCGCGCAAAATAATGTTACAATTGTTGGCGATTTAAATTTTCTTGGGGTTGTTAAAACAATTATTTTTAACGCCAAAGTTAATAAAATTGCTTTAAATCCAATGACCCAAAGAAAAACCATCGGCTTTAGCGCCACCGCAACCATTAAGCGCTCAGATTTTGGTATGCTTTTTGGACTTCCTGGAATTTCAGATAATGTAAAATTAAATATTGAAGCAGAAGCAATTCTTGATGACGGAAAAACATCCACCAACCCAGATGAAACCGCTAAAATGGAAGCTAAACCAACCTCTCCAGCTTGGAATATTATCGCTCAAAATAGCTCAATTAATTTTAAAGCCAAACAAGGCACTTCTGAAATTGAGGGTTATTTCAAAAAATTTGGTGGAAAAATTAATTTCGATAAAACCAAACAAAGCGGCAATAAAGTTGTAATTGAAGTTGACACCACTTCAATTAACACATCTTTTACCAATATATTAGAAACCTTAAAAACCACTGCTTGGCTTGCCTCAAACACTTTTCCTAAAGCAATTTTTACCGCAACTGATTTTATTACCATAAGCGATAAACCGACAGATAATAACATGCGCTATGTAGTTTCTGCCGCTGTTCACAGCCAAGAATTTGCTGCAAAAGGTCAATTATCCATCAAAGGAAAATCCGTGCCAGCCACCGCCAGATTTCACTTAGAAGAGCATTCAAAAAACGAAGTCACTGCAATTGGATCTTTTACAATTAAACGCAGCGATTTCAATTTAGGAACCTCTGACACCACTGTTAGCAAAGATTTGCAAGATGAGGTAGTGATTAATTTTAGAATTATGGCGCAGAGATAATTTGTTTTAAAATTAGTGCTATAAAATAAAATCATTCAACCTTGCAAAAACAATTATAACAAAATATAATTCACGCCCCACAAAAAATACTGCATTTCAATTAGCAGTTATACGGAGAGGTGGCCGAGAGGCTGAAGGCACCTTCCTGCTAAGAAGGTATACGGGTAAAACTGTATCAAGGGTTCGAATCCCTTCCTCTCCGCCATAAAAAAAGGCTCCCATTTGGGAGCCTTTTTTTATGGCGGAGAGGAAGGGATTCTCTCAATAGCCCTTGATATGGGTTCGACAATAAGCTTAATTTTTCTTAGTGAAGCGAAGCTGAACTTAGAAAAATCTTGCTTATTGCAAGCGCGAATGCGCGCCATCCCTTCCTTAGTCTTTCTTAACGAGCGTAGCGAATTTAGAAAGACTTGCTGTTTTTATATCGCTGTCTATGTCGAGACTTGACACCTTTTCTCACTCTTTCCTAAATATATTTTTTACAAAAATTTTCATCAAATCCAGAATTATGAAAATTTTTCTCCTGCAAATCGCACAAACTAAAAGCTTCTTGAAACCTTTCTTTAAGTGATTCTTCCAGCTTTTTCTCTTTTTCAAAATAGCAGATATTTATTTTGCAATCTTTTCTATTTACCGCATCTTGCAACATTAAATTTGTAGAAATATCAGTTGCTGGAATAGAATAGCCAACTATATCCAATTCTTCTACTTGTGATAATATTTCCCTGACCTCAAGCCACTGCTGACCTATATAGTCATTTTTCATGTAGGTTGTGGTTTTATTTTGAATTGGAGGTATTATTAAAGTCTGAAATCCTTTTTTTAGAATCTTAAAATCTGACTCAATATCTTCTACCAACTTAACAGTTCTTCCCATATTTTCAAACACCTCACTTTTAAAAAATCTCTTTCTAAGAAATTCTCTGTCATCAACAATAATTGAATCTTTCTTGTTAGAATAGAGCCAATTTAATGACCCATGTAGTTTAAATATGCGAGGATTTTTTAATAAGCCGTTAACATGATATTTAAGATCTTTGCCATTAGGTATATTAAGATAAAAAGATTCTGTTTTAATTGCGTAAGTATCACAAAAATAATTCGCCCTATATTCGTCACCTATCAAAATCGTATAATCCAGAGGGCCATTTCCCCCATTTTTTGCCGCATAATCCTTCCCCCATTTGTTCTTGTCCTCACAATCATCAAATCGACTTTCAATTCTCTCATAAACAATCAAAAGCCATTCTAAAATTGTATCATAATTAAATGTTATAATTGGAATTTTTTCATCTCTTATTTTTTTTATAAAATTTTTTAACCACACTTTCTTCTTTGTTAATAAATCATAAAAAAAATCTTCGTCTTTTGTAATATCACTAAGTATGTCTGAGATTAATCCAGTCAAGGTTTCGTAAAGAATTAAATGCTCATATTTTGTAATATTATCTTTCCAAGGAGCATCTTCTAAATAGCTAAGGATTTTCTCAAAATCTTTTAATCCACCTATATTTTTTGCAACCACATGTTTTTCCCACAATGCTTTTATTATATTTATATCATTGTCAGTTTTTTTTGGTAATTTTTCAATTTTTTCAGAAATTTTATCCGTCAGACCATTTGTTAAAGGCATATCGCTTATTATCGCTCTTGAAAAACCTGAACCCAAAATAATTGCCTTCTTATTTGTCATTTTTTAATTAATAGTTATTTTTGTTGCTATCTTTTCCTAAAGACACCTTAAGAATGTCGCAAAAGATAATTAATATCTTGATTTCATGCTGACACTACTGAGTTTCAACATCAAGAAAAAGAAGCGCAAAAATAAATACTCAAATACGACAAAACCAGATATGAAACTAATAAAAGTAACATCTAATAATCTGCAATTTTTAGATAGTGCGGCTTTCTTATTTAATGAATATAGAAAATTTTATAATCAAGAATCAGATATCAAAAAAGCCAAATCGTTTTTGATTGATCGCATAAAAAATGATGAATCAAAGATATTTATTAGCTTAGATGAAAACAACAATGCAACAGGCTTTATGCAAATATATCCGGGTTTTTCTTCCGTAGGAACTAGAAAAATATATATCCTTAATGATTTGTTTATAGATAAAAAATATCGCAACAAAGGGATTGGAAAATTTTTAATTAATGAAGCAAAGAATTTTGCAAAAGAAAATGGCGTCACAAAAATAACTCTTACTACTGCAAAAACGAACGAGACAGCGCAGCATCTTTATGAATCTGAAAATTATATCAGAGACAATGATTATTTTGTTTATAACTTAGAAATAATTTAGCTCCAAAAAAAAGGCACCAGGTCACTTTTTATCTAGATTACTTTGATACTAAAAAAGTGACCTGGTACCTTTTTCTCTAAATAAAACGCCAATTCGTCGATAAAGAATCTGCCAACCCTCATCATCCTTGGCTTGAAAGAGCCGAGGATCTCATGAGCTTTGCTTGGGAGTTTAAACTCATGAGATCCTCGACGCTTCGCATCAAGGATGACGGGGTTTAATATGTTTTTTATCGACGAACTGGCGTTAAAAAATAACCAAATATGAGCAGAAAAGCAGTTAAAGAAAAATACGAATATAATACCAAAAAAGATCTAGAGCATATAGTCAGAAAAAATTTGATGAGTTTGGTTGCGAATGCTGGCGCAGATAATAGAGAAGATCGTGAGAATGAGCTCTGGAATAAATGGTTAGAAGAGTCGGCTAGCCCGATTGAAGGAATGTGCGTAGGATGGTCTTTCATGTTTATTGAAGATGAAGATTTAACTAGAGAAATATGGGAAAATCTTGATTGCAAAGAATTGCCGTCTCTTAAAAAAGAGACACAGAAACTATATCAGGAATATGGCAGAAAACTTTGGTATAGATATACCCATACCACTGATGAGTTGGAAGAAAAAAGTAACAAAAGAGAATTTGCAAAATGTCCGCTGAAATCTGATAAAAGCGATTTTCAAATTGCGGCTAGCAAAATAGAACATACTTGCAAGGGCGTAAATAACGCCAAAGATGATAATGAATCATATGAATTGCTGATGGAAGCAATTATTAAAATAATAGAAAATCAAACTGACAAAAAGAAGCGTCATTATTTAAAAATAGATAATAATAGTCACTCAATGGTAATTGCTTTTAATGCCTTTGAAAGCAATAAAAGTAAGGTTGCAATGGAAACTAATTGCAATGGAATTGAAGATATTGAATCTGACAATTACAAAAAAGCTTTGAGAGAAATTTTATCAGGAGCTTTTGGCAAGGATGTAGTAAGAAGCAAATTTTCAATAGAAGGCTTTTCAAGAAGTTTGGAAGATATAAAATCCCCTAGTACTGAAGTAAGATCGCCAACAGTCAGCATTTTTAGCCAGCAAGCCGGTAAAAAAGGGAACGCCCACAACTCGTTCGATTTTAGCTTATAACAAGTTATTATTTTTTAAGTTGTTTACTTATTCCTTAAGTTGTCACCCCGTCGCATGACGGGGTCCATCTGGTCATAAATTCTAAACTTAATTTTAAAATCGAAATCTTGACGAGGTGGACCCCGTCATTCGACGGGGTGACACCAAGAAAAGAGCTAATATTTTAAGCTATTTTTTTCTTAGCCACACAACAACGCCAACCCGCCCTGCCCTTATATATTACAAAAACGAATAGTTGATAATTTCCAAATTTACATTTAAGAGTATCTTCACAAAACTACATTCTTCAATAATTTACCGCTATTATGCTAAAAAGAAATTTTTATAAACACTTGCTGTTGTTAATCGGAATAAGCTTTTCCTTAACTCAAGTTTCATATGCCCAGGCGAATATTAATAAAGATACTGTTAGGGTTTTATTTATTGGTAACAGTTATACCAGCACTCACAACATACCTAAAATATTTTCAGATCTTGCTAAGGCTAATAATATTAATATTGAGGTTGAATCGTTAGTATATGGAGGGGCAAAGTTTCAAGATCATTTGTTAAATCAGTCAACTTCGACAAAACTTTCTGAAAAAAATTGGAATTATGTTATTTTGCAAGAACAAAGCCAAATGATGGCATTTGGAGATTCTCAAGTAAGGCAAGATTCCATTGAGCCTGCCAAAAAATTAGTGCATCTAATTCATAATAACGCAAAAAATGCTAAAATAATTTTTTATAACACTTGGGGAAGAAAAAATGGTGATCAGGCCAATTGCAAAAATCTACCTGAATTATGCACTTATGACGGAATGCAGCAGCGTATAGACAAAAATTATATAGCTCTTGCAACTGAAACAAATTCAATGTTAGCGCCAATTGGAAAGGCTTGGAAACAATTTGGGCAGAAATATCCAAATCTTGAGCTTTATCAACCTGACGGCAGCCACCCATCCGAAATAGGAGCTTATCTTGCGGCTTATAGTTTTTATAGAGGAATATTTTATTCTTCTTCTGGCAATCTTGATGTAACAAATCTTGATAAAAATACTATGCTATTAATACGCAACTTAGTGGATCGGGTCATTAAATAGGCGGTAATTCTAAATTAAGATTAATTGGTGACGACCATTTTAGAATTTACTTAACCATCCAAAACAACGAGATCAGATCAAAAAGTAACCTGATACCTTTTTCCAAGTCAAAAGATACCAGATTACTTTTGATCTATTGATACTAAAGAAGTGACCTAATACCTTTTTTTTCTTTGTTAAAAATAAAAACCAATTCAAAGATATGTCACTTTACGAAATTGTTGCTGTAGGTTTAATTTTAAGCGCTGATTCATTTTCTGCTGCTGTTGCCATGGGGCTTCGTCCATTTTCTAAAAAAGACGCTTTTAAATTTGCGCTTTCATCGGGCGGAGCTGAAGCGTTAGTAACTTTAGCTGGCGCGATGGCCGGATTACATTTGATTAGCAAAATCAAATCTTTTGATCATTGGATTGCATTTGGACTATTAATGGCAGTGGCACTGCATATGGCTTATGAAGGACTTCATGACTTAATAAGCAAAAAAGTTAAAGTAGAAAAACTTGATTTTCACAGTTTTACCAAAGTGCTAATTGTTTCATTTGCCACCAGTCTTGATGCTTTTGGCGTTGGAATTGGATTTGGCATAGCTCACAAGCCAATAGTTCCCTACATCATTTCCATTGGCATATTTGCTTTTATTTCAACGATAGCCGGACTTTACTTAGCTAGAAAACTTTCCAAAAAATTTGGACCCCTTATCAGCTTGGTTGGCTCTATCATTTTAGGAATCATGGCCTTTCAGATGCTTAAAATTTAGGATTGCAACGCGCAACCCTCTTAATTAAAAGGTGCTGTGTAACGCACTTTTTTTCGCGAGATTTATAGATCAAAAGAATTAAGGGAAATACTATCCAGATGTTGATTTAAAACCTTAGATCAATATGATATTGATGGTTCAAATCTTTAGAAAAGAAAAGTTTAAGCATTTTGACGGTTGCGCAAAAAATCAGTAAATAAAAATAAAAAACCCTTAGCAATGATTGAATTTTCTAACAGCTATTTTGAAAAATTATCAAAAAAATTTTATCAGGAAATTGCGCCATTTAAGTTTAAAAATCCGCAACTGGCTTGTTTTAACGAAGATTTATCGCAAGAACTAAATATTGATTTTAAGGAAAAGGAACTAGCGGAAATTCTTTCAGGGAAAAAGATTTTACCCACCTCAAAACCAATCGCCCTCGCCTATGCTGGACATCAATTTGGAAATTTTGTACCGCAACTTGGTGATGGTCGCGCAATTTTGCTTGGCGAAATTATTTCTCAAGATAAGCGGCTCTATGACTTACAACTAAAAGGCTCTGGCCCAACTGAATTCTCTCGGCGCGGCGATGGATTTGCAACTCTTGGCGCCGCAGTTCGCGAATATGCGGTTAGTGAAGCGATGCATTATCTTGGAGTTCCAACCACCCGCATTTTGGCAATTGTTAAAACCAATTCCGCGGTTTTTCGCGAAGAAGCTTTTTCTGGCGCGGTAATGGCGCGCATTGCTTTAAGCCATGTTAGAGTTGGAACTTTTGAATATTTTGCAGCGCGCGGTGATTTTTCTGCAATAAAAGAATTGGCAGATTACTGCATCTGGCGCCATTTTCCACAATGCCTTAATGATAAGAATCCTTATATAAGTTTTTTTAAAGAAGTGGTAACAAAACAAGCAAAATTAATTGCTAAATGGCTTTCCATTGGCTTTATTCATGGCGTGATGAATAGTGACAATATGACAATTTCTGGACAAACTATTGATTTTGGACCCTGCGCTTTTTTAGATGAATATGATGAAAATAAAGTTTTTAGCTCAATTGATTTACATGGAAGATATGCTTATTCAAACCAGTCAAAAATTGCCAAATGGAATTTATTTTCTTTAGCAAATTGCTTAGCGCCAATCTGCAATAATGATAAAAATTTGTTAGAAATTTTAGAAAATTTTGATGATGAATTTAAAAAATATTATCATCATGAAATGGCGAGAAAGCTTGGATTTATTGACTCTATAGACAACTCTCTAATATCAGATTTTCTAGCTTTGATGAAAAAACATAAAAGCGATTATAGCATAACTTTTAGAAAATTAAGTGATGCGCTAATTAGCGATATAAATCTTTTTAACAACGATTCTGATTTTGATTTATGGCTGAAAAAATGGCGCAATTTTTTAGCAAAAGAAAATAAAAACTTTGCCGAAATTTCTAATATTCTAAATAAAACCAATCCCGCCATAATCGCTCGCAATCATATGGTTGAGAAAGTAATTGAGAGTGCAAATGATGATGATTTTGAACCACTACTTGATTTTGTCGCGGCATTAAAAACTCCTTTTGTAGAAAATTATAAATATTTTTCACCACCAAAAGAAGAGGAAAAAGTAACTCAAACTTTTTGCGGAACTTAGAAATTCTTAATTTTTTTTCAAAAATATTTTCTAAAAATGAGACAATAGAATCTGTTTTGGTATAAAATATATTAAACTTATAATTAGGTTATATTTTACCTATCTGACTTTCCAAATATTTTGCTTATTCGATTTTATCCATTAACAAAATTTCTAATCATGAAAATAAATAAACTTCTTTTAATCACTTCACTTGCAATTGCAGGATGCTCAACTGCCAACTCCAATCAGAATAATGGGACTTTTGAGGCGAAGCCAAATGAGTTTTGGTGGCCAAATAAAATAAATCTTTCACCTCTTCGCGCACAAGCAGCCGAATCTAATCCTTATGGTGAAAATTTTAACTATGCTAAAGAATTTGAAAAAGTTGATATCGCAGCTTTGAAAGCTGACATAAAAAAAGTAATGATGACTTCACAAGATTGGTGGCCGTCAGATTATGGTAATTATGGTCCATTCTTTATTCGAATGGCTTGGCATAGCGCTGGAACTTATAGAATTGAAGATGGTCGCGGTGGTGCTGGTGGTGGACAACAAAGATTTGAACCACTTAATAGCTGGCCAGATAATGCTAGTCTTGACAAAGCTAGACGCTTGTTATGGCCGGTAAAACAAAAATATGGTAAACAAGTTTCTTGGGCAGATTTAATGGTACTTTCTGGAAATGTTGCACTTGAATCAATGGGCTTTAAAACCATGGGATTTGCGGGTGGCCGAACTGACGATTTTGAACCTGATTTAGTTTATTGGGGCCCAGAAAATAAATTTATGGCAAGCGATCGTTTTGATAAAAATGGCAAATTAATAAAAAATCTTGGCGCAACAACTATGGGATTGATTTATGTAAATCCTGAAGGTCCGAATGGCAATGGAGATCCAATTTCTGCTGCAGCACATATTCGTGAAACTTTTGGAAATATGGCGATGAATGATGAAGAAACCGTTGCCTTGATTGCCGGTGGTCACACTTTTGGTAAAAATCATGGCGCACATAAAGTTGATAAATGTGTTGGCACAGCCCCTGCTGGAAGCGAAATTGAAGCACAAGGTTTTGGCTGGAAAAATAAATGCGGCTCTGGCAAAGGTGTTGATACCATAACCAGTGGCTTGGAAGGTGCTTGGACATCTAATCCAACTAAATGGACAATGGAATATTTAAACAATTTATTTGCTTATAATTGGGTAAAAACCAAAAGTCCAGCTGGCGCAATTCAATGGATTCCTGAAAAAAATCAAGCTGCAGAAACCGTTCCTGACGCTCATGATTCTTCAAAAAAACATACGCCAATCATGCTAACCACTGATTTATCACTAAAAGAAGATCCAAAATATCGTGAAATTTCCAAACGCTTTTTAGAAAATCCAAAAGAGTTTGAAAAAGCTTTTGCTAAAGCGTGGTTTAAATTAACTCATCGCGATATGGGGCCAAGAGCTAGATATGTTGGTAAGGAATCACCAGCAGAAGTTTTAATTTGGCAAGATCCAACTCCACAAATTAAATATAAAGCAATTAATGCCGCTGAAATTGAAAAATTAAAAGCGCAAATCTTAAAATCCAATTTAAGCATTTCTGAGTTAGTTAGAACAGCTTGGGCATCTGCTGCCAGCTATCGCGAAACCGATATGCGCGGTGGTGCAAATGGAGCAAGAATTCGTTTAGAGCCGCAAAAAAATTGGGAAGTTAATGATCCAAAAGAATTAGCCAAAGTTTTAGCGGTTTTAGAAAAAGTTCAAAAAGATTTTAATAAATCTCTGACTAACGACAAACAAGTTTCTTTGGCTGATGTAATTGTTTTGGGCGGAAATGCTGCAATTGAAAAAGCTGCGAAAGAAGCTGGGGTAAATATTAAAGTTCCTTTTGCAATCGGCAGAGCTGACGCCACTCAAGAACAAACTGATATAAAATCTTTCGCCCCTCTTGAGCCAAAATCTGATGGCTTTAGAAACTATTACAATAAAGATTCCATGAACTCACCAATCAATGCAATGATTGATAAAGCCAACATGTTAAATTTAACAGTTCCAGAAATGACAGTTTTGGTTGGTGGTTTACGAGCTTTGGATGCAAATTCACAGCATTCTAAACAAGGTATTTTAACCAAACAGCCAGAAAAATTAACTAATGATTTTTTTGTTAACTTACTTGATATGTCAGTTGAATGGAAAAAATCTGCAAAATCAGAAGGCGCTTATGAGGCTCATGATCGCAAAACTGGCGAGCTTAAATGGCAAGCAACTTCGGTTGATTTAATGTTTGGCTCAAGCTCAGAACTTCGCGCAATTGCAGAAGTTTATGCGAGTCATGATGGAAGAGAAAAATTCGTTAAAGATTTTGTAAAAGCTTGGGTGAAAGTTATGAATGCAGATCGTTTTGATTTAAAATAATTAAGTGTAGGAGGCTTACAAGGCCTCCTACTTAGCGGATTAATAATATATAAACCGCAACAATTATGTCTAAAAAAACTCTCAACTTTATTTTTGGTGACCAACTTTCTTTATCACTTCCTATTTTTCATGAAATCGATAAAGATCATGATTTGATTCTGATGTGCGAAGTGAAAGAAGAAACTGATTA
>CAMDMO010000021.1 GCA_945902255.1 Rickettsia typhi
ATCTTCAACGCGGTCTTTTCTTTCTTTAACCGCAGTTTCAGTAGTTCCGCCAACTTTAAGAATCGCTACACCACCAGAAATTTTTGCTAACCTTTCTTGTAATTTTTCACGATCATAATCAGAAGTAGTTTCTTCGATTTGTGATTTAATTTGAGAGCAACGAGATTTAACATCTGCTGTTTTTCCAGAACCATCAACAATTGTAGTAGTTTCTTTGTCGATAATGATTTTTTTAGCCTGACCTAATTGTTTAGTTGTAACGGTTTCAAGCTTCATTCCCAAATCTTCAGAAATTAATTGACCACCGGTTAGACAAGCAATATCTTCTAAAATTGATTTTCTTCTATCGCCAAATCCTGGAGCTTTAACTGCGGCAACTTTTAGACCACCGCGAAGTTTGTTAACCACTAAAGCCGCAAGAGCTTCACCTTCAACATCTTCAGCAATAATTAAAAGTGGACGACCAGATTGAACCACAGCTTCAAGAAGTGGAACCATTGGCTGTAAGCTAGAAATTTTCTTTTCAAAAAGTAAGATGAAAGCATTTTCAAGTTCTACAGTCATTTTTTCACCATTGGTGATAAAATAAGGAGAAAGATAACCGCGGTCAAAATTCATTCCCTCAACCACATTAACTTCAAATTCTAAACCTTTTGCTTCTTCAACAGTGATTGGGCTATCAGGACCAACTTTTTGCACCGCTTCTGCAATTTTTTTACCAATTTCAGAATCGCCATTAGCAGAAATTGTAGCAATTTGCGCAATTTCTCCTTGATTGCTAACTTTTTTACTCATTTTAGCAATTTCTTTAACCAAAGCATCAACTGCTAAATCGATTCCTCTTTTTAAATCCATTGGATTAATTCCAGCAGCAACCGCTTTTGATCCTTCGCGAACAATAGCTTGAGCAAGAACTGTAGAAGTAGTTGTTCCGTCACCCGCAACATCATTAGTTTTTGACGCAACTTCTTTAATCATTTGCGCGCCCATATTTTGGAAACGATCCGCTAGCTCGATTTCTTTGGCTACAGTAACGCCGTCTTTAGTGATACGTGGAGCACCAAATGATTTTTCAATTACCACATTACGACCTTTTGGCCCTAAAGTAACTTTTACCGCATTGGCAATAATATCAACGCCTTCGCAAATTTTTGCGCGCGCTTCTGATCCAAATAAAATTTCTTTCGCTGTCATATATTTTTAATTAATTATTTAAAATGTTGTTTTTAAAACTATTTTTCAATTACCGCTAGAATGTCTGATTCTTTTAAAATGATCAGCTCTTTGCCATCAATTTTAACTTCTGCACCACCCCATTTTGCAAAAAGAACGCGATCACCTTTTTTTACATCAAGAGTAATTCTTTTGCCGTGATCATCACGCAAGCCTTCGCCAACAGAAATAACTAAACCTTCAGATGGTTTTTCTTTTGCTGAATCAGGAATAATAATGCCTCCAGCAGTTTTGCTTTCAGCTTCAATGCGTTCAACAATAACGCGATCATGTAGAGGTTTTATTTTCATTTTTTATTTTATTAATTGATATTTATGCTGTAGTCTCTTTAAGGTCGCACACAACCATTGCGACATAATTTAGTAATCTTTTACTTTTTAACAAGGGCTCTGCTTAAAAAAATTAATTTAGTAATTTATCTAACTCACCCGAGGCATCAAGAGCATAAAGATCATCGCATCCGCCGATGTGTTTTTCATTTATAAAAATTTGTGGCACCGTCATGCGTCCACCAGATTTTTTTATCACTTCTTCTCTAGTTTTATCGTCAGTAACTTTTATTTCGGTAAAATTTTGATTTTTCTTTTGCAAAAGCATTTTGGCTTTAACGCAATAAGGACAAGGATCTTTGCTATAAATTACAATATTAGCCATATTTAATAAGGAGTTGTAGTTGTTAAAGTTCCGCCATCATCTTCAACGCTACCGTAATTCTGCGGAACATAATATTGGTCAGAGTCGTAGTAGTTATAATTGCTTGAAGGAGGAATGCCATAAGGATTTGTATAAAATCTCGATCCTGGACTTTGTGGATAACCCTGAGTTGGTAAATATTGATAATAAGGGGGAGTAGCAGCTTGATATGGAGGTTTATTATATTGCCTTTGATTAACATTCCTATTGATAGAGGCTGGAACAATTCTATGTTCATCTCTTTCGTAATCATTTACACAAGATATTGTAACCACAGCAATCATCAGCAATAAGAGCGTGGGTTTTTTGATTTTTTTAAATAAGAAATAAAACTTTAAGCCGCCCATCAAAATAATAAATTGTCAAACAAAGAAGAAGGTGCGGCATCGTAATTTCTAACTTGAAAATAAGCAAGAATTTAGTGCCTGTACTCTTCGCGGTCTTGCTCTAAACCTTGATCATATTCATTATAATAAGTTGGCGGCACATAATATTGATCGCCGTCATAATATGGATAATATGTTGAAGGCGGTATTGCGTAGGGATTAGAATAAGATTTAGAGCCGCCAGCTGGATAATTTGGTTTACGGTATTGTTGTTGCGTCTGCGCTGACTGAGGAGCTTGCTGATATTGCGGCGGCTGCTGATATTGTGGCGGCTGCTGCGGCGCTTGATATTGCGTCGGCGGCTGCTGATATTGCTGGTTATACGGCTGCTGTTGCGGATAGTTTTGTCGATAATAATAGTCAGGAGCAACTCTTGATGGCGCGCCCGGATATTGACCAGAAAGTGCAGTTGGAAGAGTTGCTGAATCAAATCCAGGTTTGACATAAGGCTCTTCCCTTCTGGTGCAAGACGAAATTAAAATAGCAAAAAAAAGGCAATAAAATAAATTACAACTTAGCGCAAAAAAACTTGATTTTCCGTGATATAATTTTGTTATTAACATTTTTTTATTTACTGCTTATGCCACTTTTTCATCAATAACTAGTTGGCTTTTAGAATCTTTTTCGTGATCCACTTCATCACCATAATAACCATTTGGCAAGGTATAGAAATAGTCTTGATCGTAATATGGGTAATAATTCTGTGGCGGCTGATTATATGGATTTTTATAAATGCGTGAACTTGGTGGATAATTAGCATTATAACCTTGCGGATAATTCTTACTATTACCAACTGGCCTTTGTGATTTAAATCCAACCTGATCATAAAGATATACATCTTCTTTTTTACAAGAAGTTGTTAAGAAACAAGCTGCAAATAAGATAAAAAATCTACAAAATCTAAAATTAAAACCATTTTTCACAATCTTATAAATAATGTCAAAAAAAACATTATAGTTACTATATATAAAAAATACCCCTTAAATCAACGCGACATTTAAAAAAAGTTATAATCCACTATAGATAATCTCAATTTGGCACAAGATACTTTGACTTATGATAAATAACAATAATAAATTTATTTCTTACGCCCTAAATTTAGCTAAAAAGAATTTAGGCGCAACTTCTTCAAATCCAACAGTGGCCTGCGTTATCGTTAGAGATAATGAAATTCTTGCAACCGGAGTAACGGCAGTTAGTGGAAGACCTCACGCCGAAACTATTGCAATAAAAAGCGCAATAGAAAATGGTAAAAACCTAGAAGGTTCTACGATTTATGTAACTTTAGAACCTTGTTCTCATTTTGGAAAAACTCCTCCTTGCATAGATGAAATTATCAAAAATAAAATTAAAAAAGTCGTGATTGCCGCGCAAGATCCTGATGAAAGGGTTAATGGGGCGGGAATTTTAAAACTAAAAGAAGCGAATATAGAAGTGATTAGCGGAGTTCTAGAAAAAGAAGCAAAAGAAATTAATAAGGGATTTTTTAAAGCGCGCTTGACCAAATTACCTTACATTACATTAAAAATCGCTACTAGTTTAGATGGAAAAATCGCCACTAAAAATTTTGATAGCAAATGGATTACCAGTGAAAAATCTCGTCAATTCGCGCATTATCTGCGCTCAATTAATGATGCAATTTTAGTTGGAGCGAACACGGTTAAAAAAGATAATCCATCTTTGAACTGCAGAATTAAAGGATTAGAAGAATTCTCTCCTAAAAAAATAGTAATTTCAAATAGCTTAGATTTTGATGCTAATTCATTAATTTTTAAAAATGCAAAAACTATCTCAACCACCGTTATTACTAGCGCAAATAGCAATAAAAAACAGATAGAAAAATTGAGTAATTTGGGCGTTGAGTTTCTTTTTTGTGAAGAAAAAAATAACCAAGTTGATTTGCTTGATGCTTTAAAAAAACTATGCGAAAGCGGCATTAATTCTATCTTAATTGAGGGCGGGCAAAATATTGCCACTCAGTTTTTGAAGCAAAATTTAGTCGATGAATTAATTTGGATTAGAAGCAAAAAAATTATTGGAAATGATGGAATCGCCGCAATTGGTGATATGGGATTTTCTAAGCTCTTTGAAGTATTTGATAAATTTTCTAGAAAAGAAATTAGAGAACTTGATGAAGATATTATGGAAATCTATAAACGTTAATTCGTCGATAAAAATCTATAAGCACCCACCTGCAAAGCGCGACCTAACCTTGCGCCAAAACATCTTCGTAAACTCTTAAAGTCTCATCGCACATTTTTTCGTTAGAAAAATTTTCTTCAATATTTTTTCTTGCAGCACTTGTAATTACATCAACTTCAGACTTTGACATTGTAAGTGCATGATCAATCAGCTGAGCAAATTTTTCCACATCGCCATTTTCAACTAAAAATCCGGTTTTTCCATCAATTATAGTTTCTAGAGATCCACCAATTTTAGTGGCAATTATTATTTTGCTAGCCGCTTGTGCTTCAATTGCTATTCTTCCAAAAGCTTCTGGCTTAACGCTTGGACAAACAACCAAGTGAGACATTGCGTAAGCAACGGGCATCTCTTTGCAAACCCCAACAATACCAACCTTTCCTTCTAAATTTTCTTTAACAATTTTTGCTTCAATTTTTTTTCTAAACTTTTTATGACCATGATCTGAACCAACCATTGCGCAATAAAAATCGCTTTTAACTTTTGCCAAAGCTTCGATTAAAAATTCATGACCCTTCCAAGCAGTAAATCGCGCTGGCATTAATATAATTTTTTTCTCTTCTGGAATACGCCATTTATGAATTAAATCAATAACTCTAGTTTTAGAAATTATATCAGATTTGAAGTGATTTAAATCAGCGCCACGCTGAATTACGGTGATTTTTTCTAAAAATAAATTCTGCTTGGAATCTGATTTTTGATTCTGATAATTTTCGATTAAATAATTTTTTATGAAGTTGGATACTACTATAATTTTATCCGCCTTAAGCATCATTTCGTTATATTTCTTTTTTAACCAAAATGATTTCCACTTCCAAAAGTTGAGTGAATAAGTTCCGTGAATAGTTGAGATTAATTTTGTATTGGTTTCCTTACAGGCGAAATAAGCGCTCCACATTGGCGCCCTAGATCTTACATGCACAATATCAACATTATGATCTTCGATTAATTGGGCGATTTTTTCAATATTAGAAAAAATTGTGAATGGATTTTTTTTATTCACCGGCAGTTGAATGTGAGTAATTTTGGCTTCGCGCAATTGGTAAACTAAAATTCCACCAGCAGAAACAACAATTGGCTCAAAATCGGCTTTTTTTAGAGCTTTAGCAATATCAATAGTTCCTCTTTCCACGCCGCCATTTTCTAGTGCAGGCAGAATCTGCATTATTACGGGTTTTTTATTTTGATTCATTTTAGATGTTAATAATAATTGTTTCTTCTCGCTTAGCGCCAGTTGAAATAATTACCGCTTTTACGCCACATAATTTTTCAATTTTTTCAATATATGTACGAGCTTTTTGAGGTAATTTTTCGATATTAGTTACCCCAACAGTGCTTTGTTTCCAACCTTCCAACTCTTCATAAACTGGCTCAATTCTATCCCATAAATTAATGGCTTGAGGGAAATAGTCATATGTTTTGCCATCTATTTTATAACCGACGCAAATTTTAATTTTTTCCAACTTATCAAGCACATCTAATTTAGTTAATGCAATTTCCTTAACTGATGAAAGCTGAATTGCTTGGCGCACCAAGGCGGCGTCAAACCAACCGCAGCGACGATTGCGACCAGTTACAGTTCCAACTTCATGACCTTCAATTCGCAAAAATTCACCAATTTCATTGTCTAATTCAGTTGGAAAGGGACCTGAGCCAACGCGGGTTGTATAAGCTTTTAAAACTCCAATTGTTTTTCCTGCGCTATCAACGCCCAGACAAGATCCTAAAGCAACCTGCCCTGCCATAATATTTGAAGAAGTTACAAAAGGAAAAGTTCCGAAAGAAACATCGAGCAATGCGCCTTGCGCACCTTCAAACATAACTTTTTTTCCATCTAATTTTTTTGCAATTTCATAAGAGCTGCAAGAATAAGATAATAATAATTCGCGAACTGGCTCTAACTCGGCGATAATTTGATCTGCCGTTACAATTGAAACGCCTAAGCTTTGACGAAGTAAATTGTGATAAAATAATAAATTTTCCACTCTCTCTCTAAGAATTTTTGCGTCATTTAAATCGCAAACTCTAATCGCTCTTCTGCCAGCTCTATCTTCGTAAGTTGGGCCAATTCCGCGTCCTGTAGTGCCAATTTTCTTTGTGCCTTTTTTATTTTCCAAAAGCTGATCTAGCTCACTATGAACCGAAAGAATTAAACAAGCGTTATCTGCAACAACCAGATTTTCTTTAGTAATTTTAATTCCAGTTTCTTCAATTTTACTAATTTCTTTAAAAAGGGCGATAGGATCAACAACCACGCCACTTCCAATTACTGAAAATTTTTTACGAATTACTCCAGAAGGCAGCAAATTAAGCTTGTAGGTTTGATCACCAACTTTAATGGTGTGACCAGCATTATGCCCGCCTTGAAAGCGCACTACTGCATCAAATCTATCTGACAAAAAGTCAACAATTTTACCTTTTCCTTCATCGCCCCATTGTAGGCCGATTATCGCTGTATTAACCATTTTTATTCTTATTAATTGTGATTGGTCTTTTTTTGATAGTAAAAGACCTGCTGCAATAAGGGCAAACCACGCTATCATTCTTGCCCATATCGAGATAAATTGCCGGATGTCCTAAGCCAGATTTTACACTTTCTTTTTCGCCGTCACAAAAAATTTTTTTAGAATTAACGTGAAGTGTTTCAAGTGGACTATTTGGAATATTAGTTTGTAGATTCATTTAAAAAAGATTTGAAAATTGCTACTTATTAAATCAAGCTTTAATCTATACCAATCTAATCTAAGATATTAAGTTTTTCAACAACCAAAGTAAAAATGAAAGCGAAAATTTTTTTTGCACTATCTTGCTTGTCACTATTATTTGGCATCAATATTGCCAACGCCTCGCTTGGTCAATGGCAAGAAAATCAGAGTAAAGGCGCTAAGGCAAGAGTTATTGGCAGCTTTTACACCAATGACAAAGGCGAAAAAAAACTAATAGCCGGACTTCATTTCAAAATTGCTAGCGGTTGGAAAATTTATGGAAAAAGTTCAGATGGCATTGGAATGCCTCCAAGCCTTGATTTTACTGGTTCAAAAAATTATAAAAAAAATGAAATTATTTGGCCTCAAGCCCATATTGGCGAAGAGACCATTGGCAAAGAAGTTATTAAATATCACTATTACAAAGATGAAGTGGTTTTACCAATTGAAATTGATCTAAATAATATCGATCAATCCTCAGAGCTTGCAATCAAGCTAGAATATGGCTTATGCAAAGATATCTGCATTCCTGCTAGCGAAAAATTCACAATTACAATTTCTGATAAAAAAGATGATGAAGCGATTGAAATAATTCAAAAATTTTATCCATCTAAACTTGATGCCAAGGCTGAGTTTGTAGAAGAAAATAATATAGAAAAAGAGGCTGTTGTTGCGCCAAAAATAACTAACACATCTACAACCTTAATAAAAGCTATAATTTTCGGGATTATCGGCGGCGCTATTTTAAATATCATGCCTTGTGTTTTACCGGTTTTATCAATTAAATTAATGTCGATAATTCAACATTCTAATGCCTCGATTTCACGCATTCGTTTTTCATTTTTCGCAACTATTATTGGCATTTTAACTTCATTCTTAATTCTCGCCTTACTTGCAATTTTAATCAGCCTGACCGGCAATTCTCTTGGTTGGGGACTGCAATTTCAAAATCCTTATTTTTTAATATTTTTAATTTTAGTGGTAATGCTTTTTATCGCTAATTTATTGGGAATTTTTGAGATTACTTTTAATGGAGTAATTACAACAATTTTGGATAAAAAAATCACCCAAGAAGAAGAAGAAGAAAAGAAAAATATTTTTATCCCAAATTTCCTTTCAGGAATTTTAGCAGTTTTACTTGCAACTCCTTGCTCTGCGCCATTTCTTGGTTCTGCAATTTCTTTCGCTTTAGTTCAAGATTATTCAATAATTTTTCTGATGTTTTTGGCAATTGGATTTGGATTTGCTTTGCCTTATTTTATTTTAATAATAACTCCAAAACTGGTTTATTTGATGCCAAAACCCGGATCTTGGATGGTAAAAATTAAGCAATTAATGTCAATTTTGCTATCAGCAACCGTAATTTGGCTATTATATATTCTTTCCCATAATATTGGAACCATGCCAGCAATCATTATTGGCGTGCTTTCTATCTTGTTAACTCAATGTTTAAAAATTAAATCCATTTTATTCAAGCCGCTAGCAATTATAACCATTGTTTCCCTCTCTTTTTCTCTTCCAGTTGATTTCAAAAATAACCCAAATATTCAACGAAAAGCTGACGAAATTTACTGGAAAAAATTTGATGAGATGCAGCTATACAGCCATGTAAATCAAGGCGATACGGTAATAGTTGATGTCACTGCCGACTGGTGCCTTACCTGCAAATTAAATGAAGCCAGAATTTTTAAAAATAGAGAAGTTATGGCAAAATTAGAAAAAGGGGCTAACATCGTTCTAATGCGTGCCGATATTACAAAACCAGATGAGGAAGTAATGTTGTTTTTAAAAAAACATGGTCGCTTCGCTATTCCATTTAATGCAGTTTTTGGACCCAATGCCAAAAATGGCTTACTAACCAGCGAATTACTTACAGAAAAAGAACTTTTAGAACTTGTTAACAAAGCATCAAAAAAATAAAAATGTCAGAATTAAATAGCCTTACAATCAAAGAAACTATTAGCGGATTAAAATCAAAAAAATTTTCAGCAATAGAAGTTACGAACTCTTATATTCAAAATATTGAAAAAAATCGTCGACTTAATGCCTTTATTACCGATAGCTTTGATCTAGCTTTAGCGCAAGCGAAAAAGGCTGATGAAAATATTGCAAAAAATGAAGCAAAAGATTTGGAAGGAATTCCTTTGGCAATTAAAGATTTGTTCTGCACTAAAAATGTTAGAACCACTTCTGCTTCAAAAATGCTATCCGATTTTGTTCCCACTTATGAATCAACAGTAACTCAAAAGCTTTGGAATGCTGGCGCAGTAATGCTAGGAAAAGTTAATATGGATGAATTTGCCATGGGCTCGTCTAATATTACTAGTTTTTTTGGACCAGTAATTAATCCTTATAAAAAGAAAAATTCTGATGAAGATTTAGTTCCCGGAGGAAGCTCTGGAGGAAGTTCTGCAGCAGTTGCAGCAAATTTATGCGCTGGCGCAACCGGCTCTGACACAGGAGGATCAATCAGACAACCTGCATCTTTTACTAATACCGTTGGTGTAAAACCAACTTATGGCAGATGCTCTAGATTTGGCATGATTGCTTTTGCTAGCTCGCTTGATCAAGCTGGAGTTTTTGCAAAAGATGTTTATGACGCGGCACTAATGCAAAGAATTATTTCAGGATTTGACACCAAAGATTCAACTTCAATCAACCGCCCCACCCCTCAATTTGAACAATTATTAAATTCTAATATTAAGGGCAAAAAAATTGGCATTCCAAGGGAATATCATGTTGATGGCATGCCTCAAGAAATTGAAGAATTGTGGAATAAAGGTAAGGAAATTTTAACAAAACGCGGCGCTCAATTAGTTGATATTTCACTTCCTCACACAAAATATGCGCCAGCAATTTATTATATTTTAGCTTCTGCCGAATGCTCTTCAAACCTTGCCAGATTTGATGGTGTGCGCTATGGATTAAGAGTTGATACTGCGGAAGATGGGCGAAATTTATCGCTTGAAGAAATGTATGAAAAAACTCGCGCCATTGGTTTTGGCACTGAAGTAAAAAGAAGAATTATGACCGGAACTTATGTTCTTTCTGCCGGATATTTTGATGCTTATTATAAAAAAGCGCAAAGAGTAAGAAATTTAGTATTACAAGATTTTATCAATGCCTTTAAAAATATTGATGCAATCCTTACTCCATCAACTCCAAACGCCGCCTTCCCAGTTGATCAATCGAAAGAATCCAATAAAATGGATCCGGTAAAAATGTATTTAAATGACGCTTTCACAATTCCTGCAAACTTAGCTGGCGTGCCAGCAATGTCAGTTCCAGCAGGTTTTGATAAAGACGGATTGCCACTGGGCTTGCAAATTATTTCCAATCATTTTGATGAACAAACCATGCTTGATATTGCATTGGCAATTGAGGAAGATGCTGGGGTGAGAAATTATAAATAAAAAATTGAGCGTCTAAATTCCGCACCTAAGAATCATCCTGAGCTTGTCGAAGGATGATTCTTAGGTGTGGAATTTAGACGCTCTAAAAAAACTAAATCTCAAAAAACACCAATTTCAAATCATTCGAAACAAGCGGGGCTTTTTTACTAAGCCCCTTTAATGTTGTTTCTAATTTTCTTAAATTCGCCCAAGACTCATTTTTTGTATAACGAATTCTGTCGATATAAATTCCACCAAAACCCGCCTTCTTAACTTCATTAACTAGATTTTTGTAATCTAAATTAGAAATGCCGCTTTGCCATCTGCTGCCTTTTCTGCCAACCATTGCGGGGTAAGACCATTTTAGATTTTTGGAATATAAATAAGGCAAAGTTAAGCCATAGTCGCCACCTTCTGGAAAATAAGAAATTGGCAGAATAAAAATTGGTAATTGACTTGAGGTTGAGCCCTCTATTTTCTTAATAAAATCTTCTTGAATTTGCAGCTCGTTTTTTAATTCTTGCGGCTGAATAATTTTAAGAGAAGACTTTCCAACTTGATCAAATAAAGCTATTACAAAAATTATTAAAATAAAAATTTGAGCATATTTTTTTTGACCAAAAATTTTCTTTTCAATAATTTTATCAAAAATTATTGCGACTAAAAATAGCGAAATAAAAGCAATAAATATTGAAAATCTGGCATGGCTTCTAAGCATTGGAAATGCTGCCGAAACAAACATCACCAAGCCTCCTGCGGTTGCGAATAAAACTAGTAAAAAATTTAGAATTGCTAATTTTGAAATTAAATTTTGATCGCCTAAATCTAGATTAAATTTCTTAATTGTTTTTTGTAAAAAAGAACTCTTATCATCAAAATTTTTTGCAATTAACCATAATGATAAAAATAAAAATCCTGCAGAAGCAAGAATTCCAAGACTTGCCGCCCCACTTTCCATTTCTTTAGAAAAGCTATCAAATAGCCCGCGCAAATTACTGAAATAATCAAAATAATGATTCGGACTTGGCAAAAATAAGTAGATTATTTTAAGTGCATAAAATTCGCTTTCCGCTAAACCTCGATGCACCACGCTAGCATTATAGCCATTCTTTGCCCAATATGAAATCACTGGAAAATGTAAAAAAACTAAAATTAAAAATATTACAAAGCACAAAGTCAAAACTTCTAACGCAGCTAAATTGCGGAATTTTCCATTTTTTAAACCCCTGATAAATAATGCAAAAATGAAAATTATGCAGCTATAAAAGGCATAATAAATTCCACTCGTTGCAGCAATTGCGGCAATTAACAAAGAAAGATAAGCGAAGTTGTTAAAAATAAATTGCACCCGACCATTTTTATCCTTATCTAAAATTTTAATTTTATTTTCAATAATCCATAAAAAAACCATGATGATTAATGGAACAATTGCGTAGTTTGACAAGAATAAATGACTGGTTCCACGCACTAAATGGTAGTGAGTAAAGCTATATAAAATGCTTACCAAAGTCGCGCTGAAGATGCTGATTTTAGAATGACGCAACACAGCAAATGAAGAGAGGGAAATTAGAGCGAAAGTTATGATAAAAAAACTATTTACAACCAAAAAGGGATTTTGCGAAAAAAGAGCTAGAATTTTAATGATGAATAAATTTAAAAAATCGGCATGAATTGGGAAGTCATGAAAAGAAAATGCACCATCTATTTGCGGGAATCCGACTGAATTATTGAAAAAAAACCAACCTTGAGAAATTATGGTTTTTGCAACAAAAGTAGTAAAAAAAACATCGCTATTTTTAACAAAAATTGGCTGATAAAGATTTAGATTCCAAACTTGAAAAACAGCAGCAAATATTGATAGGGAAAGGATTGGCGCGATTAGATAGATAAAAAATAATCTAGATTTTTGCATTTTTTAGCGTTTTGTTAGTAAAATTATGATATGTATAAAGAATTTTCTAGAGCTTGCGCCTAGAATCATCCTTCGACAAGCTCAGGATTGCAAAAGCTCGTCATTTGGTTAGATTTTAGCTAATACACAAGTTGTTACCCTTTCTTAAGTTGTCACCCCGTCGAATGACGGGGTCCATTTCGTCAAGATTTCGATTTTAAAATTAAGTTGAGAATTTATGACCAGATGGACCCCGTCATTCGACGGGGTGACAACTTAAGAAAGGGTAACAACTTAAGAAAAGGTGACAACTTAAAAAAAGAGTAACAACTTAAATAAGTAACAACTTGGTATTAAGCCAAAATCTAACCAAATGACGAGCTTTTGCAATCCTGAGCTTGTCGAAGGATGATTCAGTTTTAGAAACTTTTTTATACCTTATCAACAATCTGTTGTTTCGCCATTTTCACAAACTCTTCAACAGTCATAACCACTTGATTTTCCTCACCAAATTTACGAACTGAAACCGTATTATTTTCCGCTTCTTTTTTTCCTACAGCTAAAATATAAGGCACTTTTTTTAAACTATGTTGACGAATTTTATAATTAATTTTTTGTGCATCTAAATCACCTTCAACTCTTAATCCGCTGGTTTTTAATTTTTCTAAAACCCCTTTAGCATAATCGTCTGAATCATTGGTAATTGTTGCAACCACAATTTGCACTGGCGACAACCAAAGTGGAAATTTTCCAGCGCAATTCTCAATTAAAATTCCGATAAATCTTTCAAAAGTTCCGATAATAGCGCGGTGCAGCATTACTGGGCGTTTGCGAGTTCCATCTTGCGCTACATAACTGGCATCAAGTCTTTCTGGTAAAATAAAATCAACTTGAATTGTGCCGCATTGCCAAGTTCTGCCAATTGCATCAGTTAGCTGAAATTCTAATTTTGGTCCATAAAACGCGCCCTCACCTGGATTAATTTCATAATTCAGTCCAGCAATTTTAACCGCTTCAGCTAGGGCAGCTTCAGCGCGATCCCAAGTTTCTTCAGAGCCGGCGCGTTTTTCTGGACGAGTTGAAAATTTTACTTTCACATCTAAAAATCCAAAATCGCGATAGACTTCTTTTAGTAAATTACAAAATTTTACAGTCTCTTCATTGATTTGACTTTCTTCACAAAAAATATGCGCATCATCTTGGGTAAAGGCGCGAACCCTCATAATTCCATGAAGCGAACCGGAAGATTCATTGCGGTGGCAAGAACCAAATTCTGCCATGCGAAGTGGCAATTGGCGATAAGATTTTAACTCTTGATTAAAAATTTGCACATGGCACGGACAGTTCATTGGCTTGATTGCAAGCATTCTATCTTCACTTTCCGCCACAAACATATTTTCACGAAATTTTTCCCAATGCCCAGATTTTTCCCACAAAATTTTATCAACTAATTGCGGAGTTTTTACTTCAACATAGCCATTTTTCTCTAATTTTTGACGAATATAATTTTCAATTTCACGATAAATAAACCAGCCTTTTGGGTGCCAAAACACTGATCCTACCGCTTCTTCTTGAATATGAAATAAATCCATATCGCGACCAATTTTTCTATGATCTCTTTTTGCTGCTTCTTCCAACATTTTTAGATAATTTTCTAACGCCTCTTTTGACTCCCAAGCGGTTCCATAAATGCGTTGCAACATTTCATTTTTAGAATCGCCGCGCCAGTAAGCGCCAGCTAATTTCATTAATTTAAAATGTTTGATATGTGAAGTTGAGGGAGCGTGCGGCCCACGACAAAGATCAATAAACTGACCTTGGCGATAAAGTGAAATATCTTCGTTTGACGGAATTGAAGCGATAATTTCTGCTTTATATTTTTCGCCAATTGAATTAAAAAATTTCACCGCATCATCTCTTTTCCAAACCTCACGAACTAGCTTCTCATCTCGCTTTACAATCTCTTGCATTTTCTTTTCGATTTTTTCTAAATCTTCTAAAGCGAAAGGAGTTTTGCGCGCAAAATCATAATAAAATCCATTTTCAATAGCGGGTCCAATTGTAACTTGAGTTTCAGGAAATAACTCTTTAACCGCTTCTGCCATGATGTGAGCCGCATCGTGACGAATAACTTCCAAAGCATCAGCCCCAGATTTTGGCGTTACAATTTCAATTTTTGCATCATTTTCAATTGCGCGCGAAAGATCGCGCAGCTCACCATTTACCTTAATTGCTAAAGCAACTTTAGCCAAAGAAATTGAAATTGATTTTGCAATTTCTTCACCACTAATTCCAAAAGGAAATTCACGCGACGCGCCATCGGGGAAAGTTATTTTAATTTGAGCAGACATTTTTAAATTGAAAAATTATTGTGATTGAATTAGCTTACTTAGGTCATTAATGATTTTCAATATTTTAAACAATTCTTTAATTTCATCAATTAATTTGGTTCTGCAATCAAGATGTCATGCTGAGCTTGTCGAAGCATGATATTTAAGGTGGAAACTTCAACATCATGCTTAGACAAGCTCAGCATGACATCGAGGCTTCTCATAAACAGTAAGTTACATATGGGGCTATAGCGCAGTTGGTAGCGCGCTTGCATGGCATGCAAGAGGTCACGAGTTCGACTCTCGTTAGCTCCACCATTCACAAAAACACCCCAAAATAAGAACTTTTTGCCATTTTTAGCAGTAAAATTACCTCATCTCCCTCATTTTCCTCGCTTCATCTTTTAAAAAATAATCCGTTAAGTTGTCACAGAGACAGCAAAATCAATGCTTTTGAGATAGAAGACGACACAAAAACAACAAGTTCGCACCTCACTTGCTTGTTACTTAAAAAGATAAAACGCTCTGAAGCCTTATTTTACCCGCCTCTATTCGTAACCTCTTGTTCAGAGATTCAGAGAATTTTTTTAACAAGAGGGCACAGGTATTTTGTGTCCTCTTCGGATTTTACTGGCTCAGCACGATTTGGTTCGAACTTCATCTTGGTAAGCGAACGGGCTTTTTATGATTTTGCGAACTTTTAATGACTTTTTGTTATTTTTGATTAACTTCAAATGCTTCAGCATTAAAATTTTAGCGCATAAATTTAGATACTTTACCTGATATGCCCAAGTCTTTTAAGATAGAATTAAAAACCCTCTATACCTCAAGGAAATTGCTTGCAGTAGCCAGCTTTCTAGTTGGACTAACTTTTGGTTATTTTTTGGGACTTTTTGAGTTGCATTCGCTGATTTCTTTGCCAGAAATTTCTATTCAATTTTCATGGATACAAATTTTTGAGAAGATTAAGCCTAGTATAAAGTTTGATTTTAATTTTTGGGATAACTTAATCCAAGTAGCCATCTTTATAGTTGGCGTGATAATTAGTTTGATAGTCAGTTCTATTTCAAAAAAGCAAACCCTAGAACAAAATTATCAACATGAAAAAAATATTAGCGAAAAAATCAAAGAAATCAGAAAAGATAATTATTACAAAAGCGTAATTCTTGCGGATTATTCAAAATTAAAAGACCACAATCAAGATTATGCAAAACAGGGATATGAGTTATATGGCGTTATTCAAAACTATGGGGTTGAATTCATTTTGTTAGCGGAAAACAAAAAAATTAAAACAGGGTTAGTTCCATTTGAATGGATAAAATTTATTAAAGAAGAAGGTGATGGAGAACATAATAAACCAATAATTGTTTGTGATTTTAAAGGTGAAGTTAGTTTTACAAAAAAATTAATGTGTATGATGCGCAGGGAAATGAAATATTACGAAAATTATAAATCCCCATTTAAAGAATTTGGTTATATTTACGCGAATTCGCAATATGTTAAAGGTAGGCCAGAATTTGAAAGATATTCTAGATTTTCTGCATTTAAAGAAAATCTTTAAGCTGTTTTATTTCTAGTCGCAACATTGCCAAGTCACTTTGTAATTCCGCTTTTGTATATTAGGAAGAGGCATGAATGGTTTACTAAGGAACAGTTGCCAGATGTTTAATTTGTAAATAAAGTCCTTGATTGTAAACCAATGCCAGATGGCTTTTTTAGAGTTAATTGAATAACAAATTTAATTAAATTTTTATCAAAAAATGACAGAATTAATACCTTGTAAAACTTGCAAAAAAGAGGTTTCACCCAATGCAAAATTTTGTCCTCATTGCGGCGAAAATGGTCCAGCAATTATTATTAAATCTTTTAAAGATGATTTGGAATCTGGCTTATTGTCAGTTGTCGTTGGCGTTATTGCGATAGTAATTTTGATATGGTTCTTTAGCAAAAATAATACTAAAGAAGAGAGATCTTCAGATCGCAAACCCACAACTTACGAAATCTTATGTTCAGAAAATTATAAGCTGTGTACAAGCAACAAAGATATTATGAATCTGAATAGAAAAGTGGCGATTTCAGGTGGATCGAGGTGCAAAATAGCAGCAGAGGAAAAGGCTCAATCAGAAATTGATTGGGGAGGTTTTTTATCCCAGAACTTCAGTTATTTTGAAGATGGTGATTCGGGTATCAAAGAAGATAAAATCCTTTTAATCGATAAAATTGGAATGCATGGAAATGAGTTTGGTGGTAAAATTAAAAAGAAGACCTTTTGTACTTATAACATAAAAACTAATGAGGTTGAGGATATAAAATTCTATTAGATGGGCTACCTAGGATGGGATTTACAACCTGTTCTAGTCGACGTTGTAATATTGCACATGCCTCATAACATATTTTTAGGTGTTAATTTATAACAGTCTCAACAATTGCCTTATTGA